>JAGCWG010000283.1 GCA_017961965.1 Bacteroidaceae bacterium
CATTGCAACGCTTGCCAAGGACAATACTCGTGGAGCATATACTGCTACTAGCGTGGTGGGCTGGACACTCTCTGGCGGTTATGGCGTGAGTGACATCATGACTTCTGCCGCAACAGCTACCGATAACAATTTCGGTGCTCCGGGCAAACCTTCCAGCGGTACTCAGATGTACTATATCCGTAACGCTTGGAACGCATCGACGGCATCACTTCTCCAAAGTGTAAAGCTGCCTGCAGGAAACTATGTACTTTCGCTTGACAATAAGTGCATCACGGCGTCAAGCCATGCCGCCTACCTCGTGGCAGGTGACAACAGCGTTGCTCTAACATTCAAGGAATCCATGCCAAGTGAGTGGGAGACAACGAAGCTTACGTTCAAACTTTCTGAAGAGACAACACTCAACCTCGGTCTCAAGGTTGACTTCGGTAGCGGTTCAGGTGGTAGCGTACTTGTGGACAACTTCCGCCTCTTCCGTCTCTCCGACGATTATACAGAACCAGCTGAGCCAAATGAGAGCAGCGTGACATCATTCACAGAGGGAGTAATCAACAATACATTCGTGCCAGAGGCTGACATGAAGCGTGACCTCCTCCAGATGCTTGCTGACTTCTCCACATACATGGTCAACGACTTCCAGGAATGTTCTGCTCCTAACAGCAAGAACGAGAAGTGCGGTTGTTTCAAGGGTGAGAATACTATGGCTAACGACGAGAGGGGAGTGCGCCCTAATGCTGACCTCTCCATGGTGTGTGCCTTCCTCGTCAAGTATGCACAGCCACAGGGCATAAAGCTCCCACAGGGCGTTACATACGAGAAGCTTGAGGATATGGCTATGAAGTCACTCGTCTTTGCTTATTCTACTCACAAGGCAAACAAGCTCAAGGTATGCGCAGGCAACAACTACTGGGGCTCTACATCTACAAGCGATGCTGTGTGGGAGTCAAGCCTCTGGGCTATGTCTGTGGCTTACTCAGCATATTTCCAGTGGAACAAGCTCACGGCAGACCAGAAGGGCTACATTGAGAAGCTCCTCAAGGCTGAGTGTAACTATGAACTCTATCGTGGCATCCCTACAGGCTATGCCGGCGATACTAAGGCTGAGGAGAACGGATGGGAGGCAGACGTGCTTGCTGCCACACTCGGACTCTTCCCAGATGATGCTCTCGCAAGCAAGTGGTTCGAGCGTATGCGTGAGATGGCTGTCAACTCATACTCACATCCAAGTGATGTTGACAACAACACCGTCATCGACAAGTGGTACGACAACAAGACTGTAGCTGACCTCTATCGTGGACAGAACCTCTACGATGACTATTCGCTCCAGAACCATAATCTTTTCCACACATCCTACCAGAATGTGGTACAGCAGGAACTTGGTGAGGCTGCTCTTGCACTCAAGATGTTCCAGTTGGGCATCAAGGGTGAGGAGAGGTGGAAGAGCAATGCCCTCATGCACCACAATCAGGAGGTGCAGGATAGCATCCTCAACTGGCTTGCGCTTGCCGATGGTGAGCTTGCCATGCCTAATGGTAACGACTGGTCACTCTTCCTCTATGACCAGATTACATCATACTCTACTCAGGCTTGTTTCCTTCGTGATGCCAATGCCCTCATGCTTGAGAATCTTGCATACAAGTATATCAAGGCTCGTCAGAAGACAACGGCTGACGGTTCTTGGCTTCTTCGTGCCGACGTAGGCGCACGTCGTATGGGTGTTGAGGCTCACCGTGTCATGATGACCTATCTCATGCATGACGTACTCTCTACAGCCGACGTCACTCCTACGTCATGGGCAGACTTCAACAGCAAGCATGCCGAGGCTCGTATGATTCCATGCCAGAACATCGTGCGTGCGGCTTCCGACTATCGTTTCTCTTGTTTCTCATGGTCTAATGGACTCAAGAGCTACACAGGTTACTTTGCAGCCAACTCTGCTGACAAGAACAAGATTGTCGTTCCTTACCGTGCAAACAATACAGGTAACATCATCGGATGGTACGACGTGAGCGGAAAGGCAAGCAATGCCTCTCCTGTTGTGGCTGGTATCTACCAGTTGAAGGGCAATGGATATGTGATGAATGGTGAACTCAACTGTAACGATGGTACACTCGACAATCGTTTTGCCATCTATTCTACACCTAAGAATGCCATCATCTACCTCGACTATGTGACAGCCAATGCTGCTGCTACAATATCAGCAGAGAAGGGCGGTCTCCTCGCTATCTCTACCGACGAGTTGATGAAAACCAAGCGTACCCTCTATTTCGATGCCAAGGCTGGTGTCAATAACCAGGGCACTGTTGAAAGCGATAATGAGGTGGCATACAAGCAGTATGACGGTGCTTCATTTGCAAGCATACAGAGTGACTGGGTCAACGTGGACAACGAACTTGGCGTGGTTGGCAAGAACAATAAGAAGATTGCTTTTGGCGACCGTGGCTCAAACAACTCTATCTACACATCCAAGCTCTATCCGATGTTCAGCAACAGCAGTCGTACGGTCAAGAAGGATGACGTGGTGGATGCTCGTAACCTCGTTTACTACAGCCTCGTTAATGCCGTGCAGACAAAGGAGTATGCCAAGGCACTCGTGCCTCTCCGTGGCTCACTCCCTGTAGGATGGAATGGAGTTATCGCTCCTGATGCAGAAACAGCATTCTTCATCGTGAGCAACTTCAAGGGCGAGAGCAAGGCAACACTCACAGACGTGTCATACAACAACCTTGCACCTGTATTCTACCAGAATACAGTCATCAAGGACAGCAAGTCAAGTGTAACCTTCGACCTCCAGCAGAACCACTCATGCGCACAGGAACTTAGTGTACTCGTGTCAGGTACTGGCGTTGAGGCTCAGCTTGAGGACGACTCTACTGCATACGTCACAGCTACGGCAAATGCCGACATTAAGGTGTATATCCGCAATCGTTCTGCATCAGTCAATATCAAGAAAGGTAAGACCGTTAAGGTGTTCATCCACAATGGTGAGGTATGCGCTGAGAGCGTGACCATGCCCACG
>JAGCWG010000284.1 GCA_017961965.1 Bacteroidaceae bacterium
CTTAACCTGAGCCCATACAGCTTCAGACATTGGGTGGTTATCGTTCTTATAAGCCTCAGAAGTCCACCATACCTTGTCGTGGCTCTGTGCATCGTCAACGATGTACTTATCCTTAGGAGAACGACCAGTGAAGATACCAGTCATAACGTTTACTGCACCGAGTTCTGTTACCTGACCCTTCTCGAAACCTTCGAGACCAGCCTTAGTTTCCTCAGCGAAAAGTACCTCATAAGAAGGATTGTGAGCAATCACTGTAGAACCAGTGATGCCATACTGTGTCAAATCTAATGCCATAGTAATTTTGTTATTAAAATATTTTTAGTTAATAAAATTTCTACCTTAAAAAGTGAAAAACGAGTTACACTATCCTAAAAAGCTAAACCATATTTCACTATTCCAAATGCAAAGGTAATAAATTACTTTATTATTAAAAAAAATATGAGCGAGTTTTTATCAATTTATTATTAAAAATAAATAATAAAAACCCACTCATTTATTTATTTACAAGTATGTTGCAACATACGGTTTACAAAAATGACTTCAAATAACCCTTTATTATTCTCCGTCCTCGGCCAATGTTTCATCCTTTTCTGCCTCTGTCATAGCTGTTATGTCTATGTCTTTTCCAGAGATGATGGCCATAATCTTCTTGTCTATTTCCTCACACAATTCAGGATTATCCTCAAGGAGTGCCTTTGTTGCATCACGACCCTGTGCAAGTTTGTTGCCGTCATAGCTGAACCAGCTTCCGCTCTTCTTAATGATATTAGTAGCAACACCAAGGTCGATTATCTCACCTGTGTGTGAAATACCTGTACCGAACATAATGTCGAACTCGCACTTCTTGAATGGAGGTGCCACCTTGTTCTTGACTACCTTTACCTTTGTCTGGTTACCTATAATCTCATCTCCGTTCTTAATGGCTGATGACTTACGTACGTCTATACGAACTGAAGCATAGAACTTGAGTGCATTACCACCTGTTGTTGTCTCAGGATTACCGAACATCACTCCAATCTTTTCACGCAACTGGTTGATGAAGATACAAGTAGTGTTTGTCTTGTTGATAGTACCTGTGAGCTTACGAAGTGCCTGACTCATAAGACGTGCATGAAGACCTACCTTATTGTCACCCATATCGCCTTCAATCTCTGCCTTAGGAGTAAGTGCAGCAACTGAGTCAATAACAATAATGTCAATAGCTGATGAACGGATAAGCTGGTCAGCAATCTCAAGTGCCTGTTCACCACAGTCAGGTTGTGAGATAAGAAGGTTATCTACATCCACACCAAGATTCTTAGCATAGAAACGGTCAAAGGCATGCTCAGCATCAATGAATGCAGCAATACCTCCTGCCTTCTGACACTCTGCAATAGCATGAATAGCAAGAGTAGTCTTACCTGAAGACTCAGGACCATAAATCTCAATAATACGACCCTTAGGATAACCGCCTACACCAAGTGCAGCATTAAGTCCAAGAGAACCAGTAGGAATAACCTCTACCTTTTCTATTTTATCATCTCCAAGCTTCATGATAGAACCACGACCGAAATTCTTTTCAATCTTCTCCATCGCCGCCTGAAGCGCTTTAAGTTTATTATCGTCTGCCATATTTTAACGAGTGAAAAGTGAAAAGTGAAAAGTGAAAAATATAAGTTACAAATATAATAACCTATAATTCACTATTTACACCTAATACTTTTCTAATATTATTAAATTAATGAATATATGAAAAGGCAAGTAAAATATATTTTTCACTTTTCACTTTTCACTTTTATTTTTTATAGTTCCAAATCACCATCGTGAATCTCGTGCCAAGGAAGACCTTGCTTGTTGAGCTGCTCCATGAATGGATCTGGGTCAAACTCCTCTACGTTCCATACGCCTGGACGCTTCCAGAGTCCCTTCATGAACATCATTGCACCAATCATAGCAGGAACACCAGTAGTGTAGCTTACACCCTGCATACCTGTCTCCTCGTATGCTGCACGATGTGAACAGTTGTTATATACGTAGTATGTATGCTCCTTACCATCCTTCAAACCACGAATACGACAACCTATTGATGTCTGTCCTTCATAGTTTTCACCAAGCTCCTGTGGGTTTGGAAGAAAAGCCTTGAGGAACTGAAGAGGTACAATCTTTACCTTTACTGGTTTACCATCAAGTCCTGTTGCCTCATATTCTATCTCATCAATACGAGACATACCTATGTTCTGAATAACCTCAAGGTGCTTGAGGTACTGCTCACCGAATGTCATCCAGAAGCGTGCACGCTTGATAGTAGGGTAGTTCTTTACGAGTGACTCTATCTCCTCATGGTGGAGAAGGTATGACTCCTTAGGACCTACTTCAGGATAAGTGAGTGGCTTGTGAATCTCAAGTGGCTCTGTCTCTACCCACTTACCATTCTCCCAGTAGAGACCCTTCTGAGTAATCTCACGGATGTTAATCTCTGGGTTGAAGTTAGTGGCAAAAGCCTTATGATGGTCGCCTGCATTACAGTCAACGATGTCGAGGTACTGTATCTCGTCAAAGTGATGCTTTGCTGCGTATGCTGTATAAATAGA
>JAGCWG010000285.1 GCA_017961965.1 Bacteroidaceae bacterium
ATTTTGACGAGTATATCCGCCAAGGAGAACCCTCACAGAGGGAAAAGGCTGGATATTGGCAGACGGCTATAGGTCTTCAGGCTGTAGATGGCTTGAAGGTTTCGAGCTATCTGCAAAACACGGCGTGTCGGCATATTGAAGGTGACATTACCATAGATGAAGCGCGTGAACTCGTTAATCAATACTATATTACGAAGACTGCCCACGATGCTAATGATGATGACAAGGAAGAGGCTGACCGTGTTTCATCGAACATCGTAAAGGTATTGTCAAGTCCAACCTCCGATTTCAGTACTGGTGGCTATCAGTCTGTCCATCGTCGCATTTTCGAAGGTGTGATGAAGCATGCAGGTGAATTCCGTAAATATGACATTACAAAAAGGGAGTGGGTGCTTGAAGGTGATACCGTACTCTATCTTAACTGGGAAGACCTGCATCGTGCTATAGACTATGATTTAGAGCGGGAACGTGCATATAGCTATAAGGGAAAGAGTCAAGATGAAATGATAAGTCATCTTACAAGGTTCGTTTCTGGACTATGGCAGATACATGCCTTTGGCGAGGGAAATACCCGTACTACAGCCGTTTTCACTATACAATATCTGCGTTCGCTTGGATTTGATGTGAACAATGACTTGTTTGCCAAGCATTCCTGGTATTTCCGTAATGCATTGGTTCGTGCCAACTATCACAATATCGCAAAGGGAATAGACTATACCCCAATATATCTTGAGCGTTTCTTCCGTAATCTGTTGTTTGATGAGCAATGGGACTTACGTAACCGCTATTTGCATATTCATCCTACGGAAGAATGGAGTGTGCAGCCAAATCTCGCAGAGCCCACAACAAACCGACAAGTACCCGACAAGTACCCGACAAATACCCGACAAGTACCCGACAAGTTACACACCAATAATCCAAATATAATACGACTCATACAGGTTGTTGGTGAAAACGAGGTGTCTGTAAAAGAATTGGTAGGTCTGGTTGGGCTAAAAGATCGTGAGAATTTCTTGCAGAACTATCTCAATCCGCCAATTGAAGAAGGATACATTTGTCTTCTCTATCCTAATTCCCCTCGCCACCCACGCCAGAAGTATCTGCTAACGGTAAAAGGAATGGCGCTATATAATGAATTGATTAAGGAGAAATAGCCTGTGTCACACTTCGACTAACTCGCCTTGGAAATGGGCATCTCCATGTGGCTGGGGATTTGCAGATACTATTGCTGACATCTATTACGAGCACTTTCCAAAAGAAGATTTAGCGTAATACGAATAAGTCTCCTCTTTGGATGGCTCTGCTTAGTTAAGAGTCTCCATAGTGCAAATAATGCACTTTGAAAGAATAGGTTATAAGGAAAGCGAAAACAAAGCATTTGTCCGATACTATCCAATAAATTTTGTAAGACTCGGACAAATGATATAAATAATACAAGTGAGGATGTGCATGTTCGGCACATCCTCACTTTCTTTACCTCTCAGCGTTTTTTAGAAGCTGTTGTCGTCGTTGCCTCCGTTACCTCCGTTGTTTGGGTTTGTGTTGTCGGTTGGCTTTGGGTCGCTGGCGGTACCGCTCTTTATGCTGCTTGCCTTCTTTACGCTTGCATCAAGGTTGAGGTTGGCATTGCTGAGAGTACCTGTTGCACGGGCACGAAGCTTGACTCCTGCAATGTTGTTGGCTGCTGTGAAGTCCTCCTGCGTTGCTGCTCCTGCCTTGTTGCGGAGACCTACGGAGAAGATGGCAAGGTTGTCAATCTTCACGTTCTTGCCTGCAAGCAGCTGCTCCTTGATACACTTGACCATGGCTGTCATGATGCCTACACACATTGCCTCGGAAAAGCCTGAGTTGTGCTCCTCCATGTGCTTGGCAAGGTCATGAAGGTTCACTGTCTCCTCCACTACTGGGTAAGCATACCACTTACCGAATGCTGAACTCTTGGAGTTCTTGTTCTGCTTCAATACGTACTTTATCATAATTCTACTGTCCCCTGTTAACCTCTTTCATGGAGGAACGCCGTATCAGGACCTTGGGCGTTTGGTTAATTCATAATTAATAATTCAAAATTCAGAATTTAGCTTGTCGGAGTAAAGGAACATTACCATGTCAGGACAAATCGACGAACAGAGTATCGTCTTTTTACTCCTTTTTACTTCTTCTAACTCCTCTTTAACTACTAAAAGTTAAGCCGCTCAGCCCTGAACTTTTCACATTACAAAGTTACGCCATCCTCATTTGCCATTCGTACGTTAGTGTACGTTGCGTTACGATGCATTATCTTTTCGTACGAATAAATCATGGTTCGCCCAGATGTTCCACTATTTCTGCCACCTGACGAGGTGAGAAGAACTTGTCCGTCTTCCTGTATCCCATGTCGGTGAGCTTATCCCTGAGCGGAGTACATCTGTTTATCCATGCCATGAGATGATTGACTGCTGAGTGCGAGGTGCTTGCCGTTGGGAAGTAGAGTAGGGCAAGCTCACCCTTGCCGTATGCTCTTATGTTAAAGTCGTACATATTTAACTATATTTATTTTAAGTTTCGTGTGTATTTAACTTGCTCATCCTTTACTACATGAGAAGTAAATCTGAAACTTGAGTTATATGAAAAAACTAACGTAAAGTGCATATTAACCTGCCATAACTATCATATTTACACCTTGTAAACATGCTGCTTACGATTAACATACATCATTGTTGCAACTGCATTTTACATAGACGCCATGCTTAATCCTGCTGAGCAGCTGGTATTTGGTGACAAGAAAACCGATATAGCGCCTTCCTGTTCTTTCTGAAACGTTCATATTGATTGCCACCTCCTCAGCCTCGGCAAGCTTGAATTCGCGGTTGTCTGGCAGTGCAGAGTAGAAAGCCTTCAGCTCATCCGTTGGCTTCTCCGCATGCTTGGCAAACGGGTCAGTGTTCTTTTCACCGAGTACGGAATATACGCGTGCAGTATGATTGACAAGGCAGTTGATTATAGTCATTGCCGTCCGGAAGTCGGTATCTTTGCAGATGAGTGCATGCTCATCATCATCAAAGATACTGTCGGTCTCATCCCAGTCTGAAAGACGACGCAGTACTGTCAGTATCATCGCAATGCGGAAGCACTCAAGTGCAATACGGAAGATGAATCCGTTGATGCCATCGCCAAGCATGGAGAACTGCTCCTTCAGTATAGCATCGAACGTACTGATGAATTCTTTACGCTGTACATCGCTCAGCACAAACTGAAGTGAATGTGCTTGACGGCTCTGCAAGGCGTGGTACAGGGGCATGAGACGGTAGCCCAGTCGTCGGTAAGTATCCTCTATCGGGTCGTTAAGCCCGTCGAACACATCCCTGAAACCGACATTGCCATTTGGTAAGGCATAGAAAAGGAATCGTGATGCAAGTCCATTGGCAACATTGCTACTTGGGAGGAGCAGAGGTATCTGCGAACCAGTACATGTAAGCAGAACGCTTAACCGGGGCTTGTCAATCTCGATGTTGACGTGGTCGCTCACTCGTACCATGGCTATAGACTCATGATGGTGAGCCTTACGCAGAAGGTCGGAGTAGTCACCATACTCACTCTTGCTGAGCATGTTGGCAAGTGTATCAGCCTCTGTCTCGAACATGACACCCCAACCACCATTCTGATCCAGGCAACGATACACGGCGCTTGCACTACTGTTGGCTGTTACAAAAGGCGAATGCAATACCGGTTCTTTGGGTTCAGCACCTCTCTGCGCTTTGCTCTGACTCTCCCATGCAGCCTTGGCAGCCTCATATTCCTTCTTCTCCTCCTCATACCTGCGGCGCATTTCCATCTTGATAGGGCGAATTATCTCCCTGCACGCCTCGAGGTCACCCTTGGAGCTTGCATAGTTTCCATAGATGGTGGAATAAAGCGAAGCGTAGATATACTTATGGTCATATATGCCATATAGTGTATCAGGCAAGACACAGGATATGATATTCAGCGAACCGAGTAACATCTTGTCACGACCCACAGCATCCTTCTGACTGTCATATACAGGGTGAAGAAAACTTGGAATGTCTTCGCGCACCAGTTTGTCGGAGAAAGTGTAGGAACTATTATCCAACAAACCATCTGAAAAGGACAATAAGGTCAAAAGGTCATCTGTCCTTTTACTCTCAGAATTCGTGTTTTGAGTATAATTATTGTATTTCTCACTATTATGTCCACTTGTCCTATTGTCCTTTTTGTCCTTTTCAAGGCAATAGTCAGCACAAGTGCCATTAGCATTGAGAGATACATTCTTACCCACCTTACCTACATCTATGCCAGCATCCATTGCCATCTTGAAGAAGGTGCGAATAGTGATACCCCTGCCGCTACCCTTGAGGCATGAAGAGTATTGCCTGTCACACTCCGTAGGGTTGTACTCGCTGTTCAGGCGACTAAGGTTGTGGTACAACTGCCTTCCACCTTCACCGAGTTCGTCGGCAAGGGCAAAACCGAGGTTAAGCCAGTTGCCGTAACCCTGTGTAATATCCACACCACTTGCTATGATGGCATTCACTACCTCCTCTACCTCTGCTGCGGTATCAAAATGGTCTGCGTAACCTGCTGGAGAAGGAGCAAAAGCCTTCTCATCATTATTCTCAGTGTTATTGTTGTTTGACCAATAGTCAACGTCAAAATTATCATTCTTCATTGTCAGTTTCCTTTTTAAGAGACACAGAGGACTCTGCCTCCCCCGCATCCTGATTAGTAATCAATGTATCACCCTTAAAGTCCAGAGGACTATCCAAGATTGGATTGACGTAGCAGCTGCTGTCGTGAGGAAGGAAGCATGCACGACTCTCGTTGATGCACTTCTCATCCACTTCCTCATGGTACGTCTGCCTCACATAGTTCTGTATAGCCCTGAACCATGTGCGATGGTCTCGTCTCCCGATGTCAATCTCAACCACCCATTTCAGCCCATCACCCGAAGGAGAAGTAAACAGCAGCTCCGTCTCGAAGTACGGGTCTTCAATGAGCCTGTTCCTCAGTTCCCATCTGCGTCCGCCGAGATGGTCGAAGTCGAGGCACATAAGTCCCGAATGTTGAACGAGGCAGTCGTCCTTGCGATAGCTGAACAGACCGCTGAAAGTGACGAAATCGAAATTCTTGGCCTTATAAGCCTTGCGTTCCTTATCGTCCTTGATATCCCTCAGAGTCCACGTCTCCTCAGTGTAATGCATACCGACGATGTACTCAAACAGATTGGCAATAGACACCTTGTACTTCGTACTCACCGTCATTGCAGGTCGCTTGAAGTAGGAGATTCTGTGCTCCATCAACTGTTCCTTAGTCATCGGTGCCTCCTTTCTTATCAAAGAAATTGTCTTTATCCATATTCTAACATATTTTTATATGGATTAAACAAAAATTCATCTCGCACTCAGGTCATATAGATGATTATTCATGCCTGTGGGATTGTGTGTGCTACTCACCTGCTGACACAAAAAAATGCAGCAGAACTCCCAAAGAATTCTACTGCAAAAATCGGAATTATTTCAATGTAAAAAACGGAAGTTACTGTTTTTGTTTGTCTTAACAAATCCAGAATAAAATCTACAAAATAGCATAATTTGATACAGAACAAGTTTGTTACGATTACAGAAAGGAGTAGAAAATGGATTAGCGTATCTATAAAATCCAGAATGAAACGGTAAATGGATTACGTGGTTTGATTCTGGACTAAAAAAACTGTATCGACACATTCCGTATCAATACAGTTAAAAAAATTACAACGAAAAAAATCTTTAATTAGCAATATCTAAATCATTTTTCTTCTTGTAATTGTTCCATTCTCGGTTTATGGCAGAACTAAATTGTTCCACCTCTGGCGAGTTCTTGTCATACTCTGAAGAGTGAGAAATGACGGCGCTATAACCAACAGTCCTATAATGCCCCTTATAATTGTCAAGAAAATAGTTGACCGCCTTCTTGATATTAGCAGGATTTGCCCATTGTGCAAAAATATATGTGTACAATCCCATTTTCTTCTGATTGAAATTGCCAGGAAGAAGGTCATCAAATGAATCAACGGCACATCTTACCTTTAGTATCTTCTCGCTATCATTATCCCACATCTTGC
>JAGCWG010000026.1 GCA_017961965.1 Bacteroidaceae bacterium
GCAGACAATTTGGAACTACTCTCACCAAAGACACAGACACCCTCACAGCCAGTTGGTACTTCTGCTCCAACGGCTGCACCAGCAGCAAAGCCTGCTGAGGTAACGCCAAAGACACCTGCGGCAGTCACTCCGTCACAGAATCAGGATGAATATCCATTTTAAAAGAAGAACTCAAGTTTCGGAAGTATTTTACTTGTAGTAAAGAGGAGTAAATAGAAGTAAAATGGAGTAAAAAGACGTTACCATGTCTAAACAAATTGACGAACAGACTATCGTCCGTTAACTCCCATTAACTCCTTTTAACTCCCTTTTACTCCCAAAGGGGAGAAAGTTGAAAACTTGCGAAACTTAAATGATAAAGATTATGAAACCAGTATTCATAGCAGGACCTTGTGTCATAGAGAATATGGATGTCCTCGAACAGGTTGCTCAGCGACTTGTCGAGATAAATGCAAAATATGATGTCGATATCATATTCAAGTCATCTTTCGATAAGGCTAATCGTACTTCGATAAGCTCATATCGTGGTCCGGGACTTGAGAAGGGCATGAAGATGTTGGCAGACATAAAGTCAAAATACGGTTTGCGTATTCTTACTGACATACATGAGAGTTGTCAGGCACAACCTGCAGCCGAGGTGGCAGATGTACTTCAGATTCCTGCTTTCCTCTGTCGTCAGACCGACCTGCTTGTTGCAGCTGCCAAGACAGGCAAGATTGTAAACATCAAGAAGGCACAGTTCCTTTCAGGCGATGATATGCAGTTCCCGGTACAGAAGGTACGTGAAAGCGGTAATGACAATGTATGGCTCACGGAGCGTGGCAATATGTACGGTTATAATAATCTTGCAGTTGACTTCCGTAATATAGCCGACATGAAGAAATATGCAGATACTGTCATCATGGATTGTACTCATTCAGTTCAGCGCCCAGGTGCAGCTGGCGGAAAGACTGGTGGCAATCGTGAGTTTGTACCAGCAATGGCGCTTGCAGCCAAGGCATTCGGAGCAAACGGTTATTTCTTCGAGGTTCATCCTGACCCGGAAAAGGCTTTGAGCGATGGACCAAATATGTTGTATCTTGATGACTTGGAAGCTGTCGTAAAATCACTTTTGTAACAGGATGACAAGTATAGATATTGCAGAGAAATGCTTGCGTGATGAGGCACAGGCACTTCTTGACCTCATCCCTCAGTTGGATGACAATTTTGAAAAGGTTGTAAAACTCATATATAATTGTACAGGACATGTCGTCGTTACAGGAGTAGGCAAGTCGGGACATATAGGTGCAAAGGTTGCTGCCACCTTGGCAAGTACAGGCACACCTTCTTTATATATCAATGCTCTCGATGCCCTTCATGGCGACCTCGGAATGGTGATGGAAGATGACGTCGTGCTTATGATTTCCAATTCCGGAAACACCGACGAACTCCTCCGCATAATCGCTTCTCTCGAAGAACGTCATCTGCCTATCGTCTCCATGACAGGTAATGCCGATTCCCTCATAGCACGTCACTCAGATTATCATATCCTCGTAAAGGTAGAGCGTGAGGCATGTCCTCTAAACCTTGCACCTACGTCTTCCACCACAGCAGCCCTTGCCATGGGTGATGCCTTGGCATGTGCACTTATGGAAGAACGACGTTTCAAGGAAAACGAATTTGCCATGTATCATCCTGGCGGCTCACTCGGTCGTAAGTTGCTCACACGAGTAAAGGATGTGATGTACACGGACAATTTCCCTATCATATCTCCGACAATGAAACTTTCCGAGGCATTACTCTTCATCAGTAACGGAAAGCTCGGACTTGGAGTAGTCATGGAGGATGACCATATCCTCGGAATCATTACCGATGGTGATATCCGTCGAGCAGTAGAAGGGGCGCAGTCCAACTTCCTTAACCTTACCGTAGCAGAGGCAATGACCCGCACGCCAAAGGTTATCGGACCAGATGCCAAGCTTACGCAGATACAGGCAATGTTCCGTAAGCACAAGATTCACTCCCTCCTCGTAGTCGATTCCGACAACAAGTTAGTCGGCATCGTCGATTACTTTGCTATCATGAACTAATATACACATAAAAAAGATGTTCCCAACGCATTACGCTGGGAACATTTTTTTGTTCGCATACAAAATTATTTTGTTTTTTTGTGTGTTTGATTTATTTAGCATATTTTTGCAAATAGAAACAAAAAACATGATGTCATGTATAGTACAAGGGATATAGCAGAGTATGTTGTAATGCTCATTTCTGCCTTTGCACGCCATTATTCAATGAGTGATGTGGAGGCGTATAAGTATTTGCGCCAATATGGTGCAATAACCTTGATGCATGACTACTATGATGTTATGCATACTCAGTCATTTGATGATATGGTTCAGAGCCTTACCACATTCTGTCGTAGGAAAGGAGGTACGTTATGATTAAACTGTATCATGGTTCTGTTGTTAAGATAGAAAAGATTGACCTCAAGAAATCACGCCCAAATAAGGACTTTGGAAGGGGCTTTTATCTTTCATCTGATGAACAACAGGCATGGAGAATGGGAGAACTAAAGGCATTGATTGACGGTGGAGAGCCAGTAATGAATGTCTATGAGTTTGATGAAGACGTGATGAAATCTGGTGAACTTAAAGTACTCATGTTTTCGGGTTATACTCGAGAGTGGGCGGATTTTATTTTCTTGAATCGAAACAATAAATTATCTGTACCTGTGCATGATTACGACATTGTTTATGGGCCGATTGCCAATGACCGTATTGGAGTACAGATTGGCAGGTATGAGGCAGGAGATATCACTCTTGACCAGTTCTTGAAGAAACTCAAGTACATGAAAGGAATAACTTATCAGTATTTCTTTGGTACAGAAAA
>JAGCWG010000286.1 GCA_017961965.1 Bacteroidaceae bacterium
ACAGACGTTAATGTTTCGTATATCCTTCCATATTTATTGCATGAGAAAACACAAATCCCGATGACATTTAGTAGTATCCATTTTTTGAATATGGATATTGAATAAATCTTGCTTTACAATAGAATACAAAGGATAAATTTACAGCATGAAGAATGTCGTAATCGCAGCAGGTTATGCCACACGTTTAGGCGAATTGACTAAGAATTTCCCCAAACCTTTGCTTCAGATTGGAGAAAAGACAATACTTGGTCGTATGCTTGACGATATTGACAACATTGCTGAAATAGATGAACATATCATTGTCACAAATCATAAGTTTGCTCCAATGTTTAAGGAGTGGGCAAGTGAACAAACTTATAGAAAAGCAATCACAGTTGTCGATGATGGTACTGAAACAAACGAGACTCGTTTAGGTGCTGTGTGCGACTTGCTGTATGCAATGGACAAGCTTAATATAGACGATGATATGCTTGTGGTTGCTGCTGACAACCTTCTTTTCTTTAGTTTTGACGGCTTCGTCAAATATGCAAAGGAAAAGAACTCTTCTTGTATAATGTGTCACACTCAACCTTCTTTGGAAAGGTTACAACGTACAGGCGTTGTAGTTCTTGATGAGAATAACAAGGTGTTGAATATGGAAGAAAAGCCACAAGTTCCAAAGAGTACATGGGCTGTTCCGCCATTCTATGTCTATTTGAAGAAAGACCTCGACCTTGTTCGTAAGAGTGTAGAGAATGGTTGTGGAAAGGATGCTCCTGGCAATCTTGCTCATTATATGTGCGATCATACCATCATGCATGCATGGCCAATGGCAGGAACTGGCGAGAACTTACGTTTCGACATAGGTTCGCTTGACACGTACAAGGAAGCGTGTGAGAAATATGGCAAATAACCTGTGTTTTTAGAACAGTATAACGATGCTTGTCAAAAATATAAATCTTGAAGGAAGAACGGTACTTGTGACTGGTGCTGCAGGTTTTATTGGCAGCAATCTTGTTTTACGTCTATTTAAGGATGTCAGGGAAATCAAGATAATTGGTATTGACAATATGAATGATTATTATGACGTCAATATCAAGAAGGAACGTTTAGCTACGATTCAATCTTTAGGAAGAGATTTCGTATTTATTCAAGGAAATATCGCCAATAAGGCTTGTGTTGATTCGTTGTTCACGGAATACAAACCTTCTGTTGTCGTAAATCTTGCAGCTCAAGCAGGTGTGCGTTATTCTATAACAAATCCAGATGCTTATATTGAGAGTAATCTCATAGGTTTCTACAATATACTTGAGGCTTGTCGTAATAATGATGTTGACCATCTTGTTTATGCATCGTCCTCATCAGTATATGGTAGCAACAAGAAGGTGCCTTATAGTACTGATGACAAGGTGGACAATCCTGTCAGTCTTTATGCTGCGACAAAGAAGAGTAACGAGTTGATGGCTCATGCTTATAGTAAGCTTTACAACATACCATCTACAGGTCTTCGCTTCTTTACTGTATATGGTCCTGCTGGTCGTCCAGATATGGCATATTTCGGTTTTACGAACAAATTGCGTGAAGGTAAGACTATTCAGATTTTCAATTACGGCAATTGTAAGCGAGATTTTACGTACGTTGATGATATAGTCGAAGGTGTCGTACGTATAATGCAGCATGCACCGGAAAAACAAATTGGTGAGGATGGTCTTCCTGTGCCTCCATATAAGGTGTATAATATTGGAAATAACTCACCAGAGAATTTGCTCGATTTTGTAACGATTCTTCAGGAAGAGTTGATACGAGCAAAGGTTCTTCCTTCTGACTATAATTTTGAGTCTCATAAAGAACTTGTTCCAATGCAACCTGGTGACGTTCCTGTGACTTATGCCGATACATCTGCACTTGAGCATGATTTTGGTTTTAAGCCATCAACATCACTTAGAGATGGTCTCCGTTCTTTTGCAGAATGGTATGCACGATATTATGGAACTCAATCTTAAAATAAAGTGAAAGACTACGCATATCACATATTCAGTCCTTATCGTGTGTGTCCTTTGGGTGCACATGTGGATCATCAACATGGACTTGTTACAGGATTTGCAATAGATAAGGGTGTTGACCTTTGGTTTAATGTACGTCAGGATTCAAATGTTAATCTAACATCAAAATCCTTTGATGGTGATGTCACTTTTGATATTTCTGCCAAGGTTCAGATAAAGGAAAAGAATTGGGGAGATTATGCTCGTGGCGCAAAATACGCCCTCAGCAAGCGTTGTGACTTGCATTATGGTATCGATGGCGTGATACAAGGTAGCCTTCCTGTTGGAGGGCTGTCTTCAAGTGCTGCGGTTCTTATTGCATACGTTATGGCGTTTGCCAAGGCAATTGGCATAACGCTTAAACCATTTGAGGTTGTTCAGATTGCAAGTGAGGCGGAACGTGAATATATTGGATTGAATAATGGATTACTCGATCAGGCTTGTATCGCATTGAGTAAGAAAGATAATCTACTTTTCCTTGATTGCGATTCAAATGAGTATCGTGTAATTCCAAAGAATCC
>JAGCWG010000287.1 GCA_017961965.1 Bacteroidaceae bacterium
AGAAGAGCTTCCCAACAGCTAACTTCGACAAGACACGTCGTATATTCCCTATTCCAACAAGTGTTCTCAACAAGAACATCACTTGGAAGCAGAATCCAGGTTACTAATCTATAAAAAACTCACAGTCACGAGTTGGCTGTGAGTTTTTTATAATAATGAGTAATTAGTAATGATAAATGAGTAATAGCCTTTCAACATAAGACAATGACGGCACCATGGTATTACTCATTACTAATTGCTCATTAGTCATTACTTATTACTCATTACAAAATTGCATCATCATGAAACATCTTCTTTTCATACTAATGCTCCTATGCGTATCTACTGCCCATGCACAGAGGGAACGATGGATGTATGACTTCGTAGTTCCCGATAGTGGTAGTTTCACTGATGCCATTCACAGAGCTAACGCAAGGGAGGATATGCAAAGACGTTTCCGCATATTCATCAAGTCGGACTATTATATCGTAAAGGGAGATGGCGACACGATAACAACGGTAGAGAATGGTGATACTGTACGTTTCCCAAGTCCTATGACTATACTCCATGCTCCCAACACGTCTATCATAGGCGAGAACTGGAAAGACACAAAGATTGTCAACATTCCTCGACACGAAGGTATCAGCATAACATCAACGCTTTATCTCAACCGTGCTGACAGCACATACATTCAAGATATTGAACTGTGGTGCAACTACAAGAATGATGCTAAGGCTTTTGCCAACCGTTCAGTGGCTCTCAACGAGAAACGTTGCAGGGGTAATATTCTTAAGAACGTGATGCTGACAAGTACACAGGACACATATTATACGAACAATGAGGGAACGACGTACCTTGAGGGATGCAAGATAAACGGTACAGTAGATTTCATCTGTGGTGGCGGAACTGTATTTTTCAACGACTGTGAACTCACAATGCTATCACGTGGCAAGGCTGGAAGCAAGGACATCATAACAGCAGCAGCCACAGAAAATAAACTGAAGTTTGGTTATGTGTTCAATAACTGTACCATCAATGGACCAGAAGAGCAGAACAACAAATACTTCCTTGGACGTCCTTGGAAGAATGCTCCGCAGGTGGTGTGGCTCAATACACGCATGAACATTGTACCATGCGAACAAGCATGGCGAGATATGCACGGAACACTTCCTCGACTGTTTGCCGAATATAATAGCCATACAGCAGATGGCACAACGATAGACACAAGCAACAGAAAGAAGACGTACAAGAACACGAAGAACAAGGAAGTAACAGTCAAGTTCAATGGAACACTAACTGATAAGGAAGCCAACAATTACACAATAGATAAGGTTCTCGGCAACTGGAATCCGCAGGAGAGTTGCCAACTTGTTCTGGCTCCCGAACTTACAATCAAGGGACGCAGGACTCTGCAATGGAAGGATGTTCCCGATGCTTACTGCTATGCCATACTCATAGACGGCGATGTGGTTACCTTCACCACCAAGAACGAATATGTTGTTCCTGATGATACCGAAGAAGGTGCATGCTTCTCTATCCGCTGTGCCAACTGGTACGGAGGACTCGGTACAGCATCTAACGAAGTGGTCTATCCGAACCGATAGGCCCCCTCTAACTCCCCCAAGGGAGAAGAAAAGTTTGACCATTACGCATTTGCTTACTGTAAAGCAAACACGTAATGGTCAAATCCTTAACTCTTTATTTTAGATTCTTAATTCTTAAATCTTAATTCTTAAATCTTAATTTTTTTCTTTTCCCCTGATTTCCGCCCTGCGTATCTTACCGCTGATGGTCTTAGGCAGTTCAGTTACGAACTCTACGACACGAGGGTACTTGTATGGAGCTGTCTCGTGCTTCACGTGATCCTGAAGTTCCTTGATGAGTTGCTTACGCTGTGCATCAGAATCGGCAATCATGTCACGATACTTAGGAGTGAGCACAATGGTAGCCTTGATAATCTGTCCACGTATTGGGTCAGGCACAGCAGTAATGGCACATTCTACAACAGAAGGATGAGTCATGAGAGCAGACTCTACCTCGAAAGGACCGACACGATAGCCAGAAGTCTTGATGACATCGTCCGAACGACTGACATACCAGAGGTAGCCATCCTCATCATAATAGACGATGTCACCAGTATAGTACAAGCCGTTCTGTATGCGTTTCTCCGTCATCTCCTCATTACGATAGTAACACTTGAAGAGACCGAGAGGCTTTGTCTCGCCAACCTTGATTACAAGTTCGCCATGCACCATTGGTGCTACATGCTTGCCCTCTTCATCCACCACGTCAATATTGAACTGAGCGTTACGTCTTCCCATAGCTCCAGCCTTAGGCTTGACCCAAGGATAAGTGCCCACCACAAGTGTGGTCTCTGTCTGTCCGTATGACTCGTATATCTTGATGCCAGTCTTCTGTTCCCACTCGTCAAACACGCTTGGAGAGAGAGCCTCGCCAGCCGTTGTACACCATCTGAGCGAAGACAGATTATACTTTGTCACGTCTTCGAGCAGAAGCATACGGTAGATGGTAGGAGGAGCACAGAATGATGTGATACGATGATTCTGCAATACATCAAGCAGCTCCGATGCCTCGAACTTACCCTCATAGTCATATACAAAGACCGTAGCACCACAAATCATCTGTCCGTAGAACTTGCCCCATACAGTCTTACCCCAACCTGTGTCGGCAAGAGTAAGATGTACATCACCATCATGCAGATTGTG
>JAGCWG010000288.1 GCA_017961965.1 Bacteroidaceae bacterium
ACTGAATTAGGAATTAGTAATGAGTAATTAGTAATAGCCATTCGGCTCAAGAAGTCCATGATGGTGCTTGTTATTATTACTAATTACTCATTGCTAATTACTCATTAAATAGAAATATCGTGAAGTATTGCTATGAGGTTAGGGTCGATACGGCGATTCTCCTTGATGGCACGTGAGAATGGCACATAGACAATCTCATCATTGTCAATTCCCACCATCACATTGCGGAGGCCCTTGAGGAGTGCCTGGATACTTGCAGCACCCATACGACTCGCAATGATACGGTCGTGAGCACTTGGATGACCACCACGCTGGAGGTGACCGAGGATGGAGATACGCACATCAAGCTCAGGATACTGCTGCTTCACGAAGTCGGCATAGTGCATGGCACCACCGTTCTTCTCATTTGCTGCTACAAGCACGATACTTGAGTTCTTTGCTTTCTTGAATCCGTTATGGATGAATGTTGTGAGCTGATCCTCCTCAATATCTACACTTGGGATGATTGCCTCCTCGCATCCTGATGCAATGGCACCATTGAGACAGAGGAAACCAGCCTCATCGCCCATGACCTCCACGAAGAAGAGACGTTCATGGCTCGTAGCCGTATCACGTATCTTGTCAACCGTCTGCATGATGGTGTTGAGAGCCGTGTCGTAGCCGATAGTCGTATCTGTGCCACAGAGGTTATTGTCAATAGTGGCAGGGATGGCGATGCATGGGAAGTCGAACTCCTGTGCAAACACACGTGCTCCGTGAATAGAGCCGTCACCGCCTATCACCACGAGGGCATCAATCTCCTCACGCTGGATATTCTCGAACGCCTTCTGACGACCTTCGGCAGATAGGAACTCGGTACTTGGTGACGACTTGAGGATTGTTCCACCCTGCTGAATGATGTTACTCACATTCTGAGTCTTGAACTCCACGATATCGCCATCTATAAGACCTTTATAGCCACGATAAACAGCCTTCACACGCAATCCGTTGTAGATTGCCGAACGTGTCACCGCACGGATGGCACTATTCATGCCCGGTGCGTCATTGCCGGAAGTAACAATTCCGATTGTCTTGATATCTCCCATAACTATTCTATTAGTGTTTGTTATCTTTTCTTTACCTTTGTTTGATTCATAATTCCCGAGTTAAATCTCAATTATGAATTGTGAATTATGAATTCGCTGCACGCTTCCATCAGCCACTTAGGCGTGGAAGTTGCACCACAGATTCCTACCGATTGTACGCCGTCGAACCATGCGAGGTCAATCTCAGACGGGTCGTCAACCATGTGGGTGCGAGGATTGACCTTGCAACACTCGTTGAAGAGTACCTTACCGTTTGAACTCTTCTTTCCACACACGAAGAGGATGAGGTCATGCTTCTCCGCAAACTGGCGTATGTTAGGCATACGGTTTGCCACCTGACGACAGATAGTGTCGAACGACTGGAATGTTGCACCCTCCTTCATGTTGGCGGAGATGTAGGAAACAATCTCACGGAAGCCGTCGAGCGACTTCGTTGTCTGTGAGTACAGACGTATGTCATGCGTAAAGTCGAGGCGCTTGGCATCCTCAAGATTCTCTATGACGATAGCCTTGCCCTGTGTCTGTCCCACGAGCCCTACGACCTCTGCGTGACCTGTCTTGCCATAGATGACAATCTGAGCATCTGGATAGGCAGCATAGTCGGTACGTATGCGCTTCTGCAGGTTGAGCACCACAGGACACGTAGCATCAATGAGCGTGATGTTGCGTTCCTTAGCCTTGGCGTAAGTCTCTGGAGGCTCACCGTGGGCACGCAGGAGCATCTTGGTGTCGTGAAGCGTGTCAATGTCCTCATGCTCCACCGTCACAAGTCCCATGTTCTTCAGTCGCTCACACTCCCTGCCATTGTGCACAATATCGCCGAGGCAGTAGAGCGACTCACTCTGTGCGAGTTCCTCCTCCGCCTTCTTTATTGCTGTGGTAACACCAAAGCAGAAACCTGAACCGTTGTCTATTTCGATTAGCATAACATTATGCAAGTTGAGTTTTTAAGTTTATAAGTTTTTGAGTTTTTATGTTATCGCGGAATGAAGGAGAAACGAAAACATCTTTGAGAGCACGAAGTTTATAAATACAGAACTCTCCTTTTCCCTCTGAGTCCTCTGTGCCCTCTGTGTTTTAAAATAAATAAGCACTCGACTTAACTTAACAACTTTTGAACTCAACTTTTAACTGTTAATTTTTTAACTGTTAACTCTCCGAGTGTACTCGGAGATGAGCCACTCCTTCTGCTCCGCAATAGTCATGTGTGAGTTGTCGAGCACGAGAGCATCTTCTGCCTGACGAAGAGGAGCAGTCTCACGATGCGTGTCGATGTAGTCACGCTCCTGTACATTCTTGAGTATGGCATCAAAGTCGAGGTTTGCCTCACCCTTTGACTTCAACTCATCATAGCGGCGCTGAGCACGAATCTCAGCCGAAGCCGTAACGAAAATCTTGAGCTCGGCATCTGGGAACACAGCTGTACCTATGTCACGACCATCCATCACAATACCCTTCTCCTTGCCCATGAGCTGCTGCTGCTGAGTGAGAAGCGCACGAACGAAAGGAAGAGCGGCAATAGGACTCACACGGGTAGATACTGCCATCTGACGAATCTCTGTCTCCACTTTCACCCCATTGAGGTAAGTGTCTGGGCGACCTGTCTCTGCATTGAACTTGAACGAGATGTTTATCTTACCAGCATCAATGTCAGCCTTGAGTTCTGCCTCCTTGATTCCCTCCTCTGGGAAAAGGCCGTTCTGCATCGCATAGTATGTTACGGCACGGTACATTGCACCAGTATCAACATACACGTATCCTATTGTCTTTGCCAAATCCTTTGCCATGGTACTCTTGCCACATGAAGAGTAACCGTCTATTGCTATTATTATCTTTTTCATAATTGAAGCCCCTCAGCCCCCAAAGGGGGCGTCCATCCGGAGCATATCTTACATCTTTATTGTTAATTTAGTCTTATACATTCCCCCAGCGACCCGAATGGCCGCCCCCCTCGGGGGTCGGGGGGCCGTCTTTACAATGCTACCGAAGCGTTAAGCACCAATGATGATGCGGCTGCATGATACATGCCCCATGCAGCACCAATCTTCACCTTCTTTATATTGATACCCATACCGAGGCTGAAGCCTGCCCAATGACTGCCGTCCGCAAGCTTCATCTCCTTTGCACGGCGGAAATTGTATCCGAGTGCAATCCACGAATTGCGTGA
>JAGCWG010000289.1 GCA_017961965.1 Bacteroidaceae bacterium
AAGGCTCTTACTACCGTTGAGCGTCTTGACAAGTTCTACGGAAGCAAGGACCAGGGCATGGTGGCTCTTCTCTTCAACTATGGTCGCTATCTCCTTATCTCTTCTTCACAGAAGGGTGGACAACCTGCCAACCTTCAAGGTGTATGGAATGCAAGTCTCAATGCTCCTTGGGACTCAAAATATACTATCAACATCAATGCTGAGATGAACTACTGGCCTGCTGAGGTGTGTGGACTCTCCGAGAATGCAGAACCACTCTTCTCCATGATTAAGGACTTGAGCGTGACTGGTGCAGAGACTGCAAAGGTCATGTACGGCTGCCGTGGATGGGTGGCTCACCACAATACAGACCTATGGCGCATAGCAGGTCCGCTTGATGCTGCTGCATGGGGAATGTTCCCTAATGGTGGTGCATGGCTCACCACTCACGTATGGGACCACTTCCTATATACTCTCGACATGGACTTCCTTCGTGAATATTATCCAATTATAAAGGGTGCAGCACAGTTCTACCTTGACTATATTGTGGAGCGTGACGGCGAACTCCTCGTTGTACCTTCAACATCACCAGAGCACGGAGGACGTGGAAAGTCAAGTACCGTGACTGCTGGTTGTACAATGGATAACCAGATTGCACGTGATGCGCTCACTCAGGCTCTCAACGCTGCCAACATACTTGGTGTGGATGCTGACATGCAAAAGGAACTAAGACGTGCCATCGCAAAGCTTCCTAAGATGAAGGTAGGTCAGTATGGACAGTTGCAGGAATGGCGTGAGGATATTGATGACCCTAACGACCAGCATCGTCACATCTCCCACCTCTATGGTCTCTATCCATCCAACCAGATAAACGCATTCACTACGCCTGACCTATGGAAGGCTTCGGGTGTCACTCTCAAGCAGCGTGGTGATGAAGCTACTGGATGGAGCCTTGGATGGAAGACAAACTTCTGGGCACGTATGCTTGACGGTAATCACGCATATACAATACTTAGTAATATGCTCCGACTGCTTCCTGAGGACCGACAGATGCGTAACTATCCTAACGGACGTACATATCCTAACCTCTTCGATGCTCACCCACCTTTCCAGATTGATGGTAACTTCGGTGCCACTGCTGGTATTGCAGAAATGCTGATGCAGAGTGAACTTGCTGTCCGTACAAACGTGCGTACAGCCATAGGCGGTGAGCTATATACTCCTACCATCTTCCTTCTCCCTGCCCTACCAGATGCATGGAACGAAGGTAGCATAAAGGGACTCCATGCACGTGGCGGTTACACGGTAGATATGGAGTGGAAGAACGGAAAACTTGCTTCTGCAACAATAGTGCCTACTACATTCACTGGCAAGGTAACTATAAGAACAAAGACACCTCTAAAGGGATATGAACCTGTAAAGGTATATGAATCCCTTGGAGTATATGAATACGAACTACATATAACTAATACAACAAAACTGACAGTATGAATAGAAAACTGATGCTTGCTCTTGCAAGTATGACAATTGGTGCATCACAAGCACAGAACCCAATCGTACAGACTTGTTTCTCTACCGACCCTGCTCCTATGGTGGCAGGTGATCGCCTATACGTGTTCACGGGACACGATGAGGAGAAGGCGGACTTCTTCTGGATGAACGAGTGGCGATGCTTCTCTACATCCGACATGGTCAACTGGACTGACCACGGTGCTCCACTATCTCAGTGCGACTTTGCATGGGCTGACGACCGTGCATGGGCACCACAGTGCATAGGCCGTGAACAGGTGAACGAGAAGGGTGAGAAGGTAATGAAGTATTACCTTTATATACCAGTACATTCTCGCCTTTCTGGTGGTATGGCTATCGGTGTAGGTGGAGCTGACCGTCCGGAAGGTCCTTATAAGGATGCTCTTGGCAAGCCTCTCTATGAGGATGGCAAGTGGGACCATATCGACCCAACAGTCTTCATAGATGACGATGACCAGGCTTATATATATTGGGGTAATCCTAAGCTATACTCTGCTAAGCTTAACCGTGATATGATAAGCTTTGCCTCTGAAGTAAAGTGTGACACGGATGTAAAGCGTTACACTGAAGGCCCTTGGATATTCAAGCAGCGTCAGGCAACTAAGGAAGAGCTCAAGGCAATGAAGGCTGCCAAGATCAAGCCAAAGGATGCTGCATGGGGCAAGTACTTCATGGTGTATGCCGGTGGCGGTATTCCTGAGTGCATCGCTTACTCAGAGAGCGACTCTCCACAGGGTCCTTGGAAGTATGTCGGTGAGGTAATGCCACAGGACAACAATACCAAGTCATTCACCAACCACAGCGGTACTGTTGTGTTCAAGGGTCATAACTACTTCTTCTACCACACAGGTACTCTCCCAGGCGGTGGCGGCTTCGGTCGCAGTGTAGCCGTTGAAGAGTTCAAGTGGAACGTGGACGGCCGTTTCCCAACCATCAAGATGTCTGAGGGCGTTGAGCCTATCGGTACACTCAATCCATTCAAGCGTGTAGAGGCTGAGACTATTGCATTTAGTAAGGGTCTTCACACTGAGTGGAACAAGAAGAAGGGCGACGTGTTCGTATGTGACGTCCACAATGGCGACTGGCTCAAGGTACGCAACGTGTCACTTGCCGATGCAGGCAACCGCAGTTCTGCCAAGATTACTGTTCGTGCTGCAAGTGCTCTTCAGGGTGGACGCATCGAGGTACGCCTCGACTCTGTCAAGGGTAAGGTCATCTCTACTATCGACGTCAAGCCTACTGGCGGATGGGAAGAGTGGGAAACATTCTCTGCACCTGTTGATGTCAATGCTGCTGCTCAGGCTGCCGGTGACAAGGGAATACTCGACAACGTCTATTTCGTGTTCCGTGGTCTCAAAGGTTGCAAGCTCTTCAACTTCGACTGGTGGAAGGTGGACTAAGCAAGATGTTATCGTGCTGGAAAGACAACTAAATACTCACATTATAATCTATACACATTATGAAAAGAAAAGCATTATTTGCTTCTTTGTTACTTTCTGTGTGCTCAGTGAACGCACAGAATCCTTACCTCCCGCTTTGGGAGCACTTGCCAGATGGTGAGCCACGTGTATTCGAGGACCCAGACGCTCCAGGCAAGTACCGTGCTTATATTATCGGTTCACACGATGTAAAGAACACTGACTACTGCGGTCCAGATATCCGCATGTGGTCGGCTCCAGTAGAGGACCTGTCACAGTGGAAGGACGAAGGCCCTATCTTCACTCACTATGTGGATGGTCAGTGGGATACTATGTTTGCACCCGACCTCGTAGAGGTTAAGGACAAGGCAACAGGTAAGAAGACTTACTATCTCTACCCACACTCTCGTGGATGGAGACGTATTCCGATGGTATGTAAGGGCGACAGACCTGACGGTCCTTTCACTCCAATCAACCTCACTCCTGACGGTCGTGCGTGCGTTGATGGCAGTATGATTGACTTCGACCCATCAGTATTCATCGAGAACATCACTGACAAGAAGGACAAGGACTTCGACAAGGGCTTCCGTGCATACGTATTCTACGGATTCCAGCACTCAACAGCTGCTGAGATGGACCAGAACACTATGTACTCTGTACGTCCTGGTACGCAGATACACGACTACTTCATCCCTGCATCATCACGCTACGGTGAAGTACGTGACCCAAAGGGTACTGAGTACCCTGCACTCTATAAGGGACAGAACCCTGGTGAGTTCAACTTCTTCGAGGCATCATCTATCCGTCAAGTAGGAAACAAGTATGTCATGGTATTCTCTGGCTACTCAGGTCCTGACTACGGACTCGGCTCTACCAACTCTGCTCTCCGCTATGCTTTCGGCGACAGCCCGCTCGGACCTTGGCGCTCAGGAGGCGTGCTCGTTGACTCTCGTGGCGTGGTGCTCAATGAGGATGGAAGCAAGTTGACGACTACTAACTTTGCACACAACACTCACGGTTCTCTTCAGGAGATTAACGGACAGTGGTACGTGTTCTATCACCGTCCACCACGTGGCTTCGGTAATGCTCGTCAGGCAATGGTTGCTCCAGTCAAGATTACATGGGACAAGAAGCCAGTAGCAAAGGGCGGTGTAGTACGCATCACAGGCTACGACCCATACGTCAAGGGTAATGAGTGGACTGCAAAGGCAGCCAACGGTGACCACTACACTGGTGCAGAGGTTACTTCCGAAGGCTTCCAGATTTTCGGTCTTCCACCTTACAAGTGGTACTCTGCAGGTATTGCCTGCTACCTTAACGACAACAATGCCATGCAGGACCAGCGCGATGTGTGGAACAACTCAATGGACGTTGCAGGATTAAAGAACGGCGCAATAGTCGGCTTTAAGTACTTCGGCTTCGGTGGACTTGACAAGGACACTAAGGGAGTAAAGGCTTTCGAAGGCACAAAGAGTGGTGACGGCACTGAACTCATAGTACGTCTCACACCTAACGGACAGGGTGCGTTCAAGGTACGCGTAATGCTCGACGGACCATACGCCAACAGCACATGGAACGGTAAGGAGATTGCCGTAATCAATGTTCCTGCCGATGCAAAGAAGGAGGCTCAGAACTTCCGAGTAGCCGTACCTGCAGTAGAGGGTCTCACTGGCAAGCACGCTATCTACCTCGTGACTGAAGGTCCAGAGGTCAAGGAGCCACAAGCACCACGCTGGGGTCGTCCACAGCAGCCACAGCGTCCGTTCGGACTCTATGACTTCCACGGACTTGCATTCACAAAGAAGGGCGGTCACTGCGGTCGTCCACATGTACCAACAGTAGAGATTACGGTTGACGGAAAGGCTCTCAACATCCCATCTGCACCTATCCTCTCTACTAACCAGAACGGTTACACAGAGAACAACCGCTACCAGGTATATGCAAAGCTCAACGCTAACTCAGTCATCAAGGCTACATCTTCTGACCCATCAGTCAAGGTACAGGTAGGCAAGATTGCTGACGGTCGTGCTACTGTCAAGTGTACATGGAACGGAGTGGATAAGATATTCCTGATAAACTAAACACACGCCCTACATGGAGGGTGAATATAAACAAAAATCCGCCGGAACATTGATAAGATGTCTCGGCGGATTCTTTATTCTTCATTCTGTTATATTCATTTTATAACAACCTTCTTGCCATTTACGATGTTGATGCCGCGCTGGAGCTTGTTGATGCGCTGGCCAGCGAGGTTGTACATTGCATTGTCCTGCTTAGCACTGTCCTTCACAGTTGCAATGGCAGTTGGAACCTCGTTGTGAAGCGTGATGGCAAGGTCGTATATTCTTAATACGTCATTCTCAACATCCTCACCACCGTAGTAGTACTCTCCGAATGCGGTGTTCTGTGCGCTATTAAACGTGTATGTATTATCAATGTTTTCTGTTACAGAATAGTATGAAGGGTAGTAGTAGCTCTCATCCTCCTCCTCAATATTGTAATTCCATTCTTCTCCGTTATTAATCATTCCAACGGTTGTGAATAGCAAAGGAGATTTATTGTTTGTTGTTGATGCAAGCATCAAGTCATCTGGAACATAGTACATGCTACCGTCTTCAGAGTATGCAATAAACATGACCCAAGCGTCAGGATTAATTCCGCTCACACCTTTAATCAATATGTAACTATTGGCGATTACTGCTGCTCCTTCATGCTCGAAGTTGTTAGTAGCGCCGTTGTGACAAGTACCCTTCACGGTTGCTCTCAACATTGCTTTTTCATACAATTTCTTTGGAGCAATGTCGAGTAAAGCAATTGTATGCTCATCATCGATAGGTGTGTCCTCGTTCTCTGCGTACAGAGCCAGGATTACATCTTCAGGCAATAACAATTCATCATTCAGTGCAATGTAGTAAGCTCCGAAAGTTTTTGCTTCTGTA
>JAGCWG010000290.1 GCA_017961965.1 Bacteroidaceae bacterium
TGGAGCAGATGCTCTGCAACGGACACGGTCTGGAGTTCGGCGACCTCGGAATATTTCGCATCGGTCTGGACATGAAGGCTAAGCCGGAGGATAAGAAGGACGAAGTAGGCGCTGACCTCATCAAGCGAGTACGCAGCATCTTCACTCCGACTCCGTCAACCAAGAAGGACATGGACGAATGTGCCAAGGTAATCACTGAGAACAAGTTCGCAAGACCTCATTGATCCGATGACTAAATGAAAAGGCGACTTCGCATTAATTTGCGGAGTCGTCTTTTTTTTGTTGTCTTTTGAAACTTTGTCTTTGAAAGTTTCAAAGTTTCAAAGTTTCAAAGTTTCACTTCGATTTTTATTTTTGAGATTTTGTCACGATGAATCAATTTTTCGATTGAGATTGCGACACAACTTGTGCCGTTTTTTCGGTTGTTTGTCATGTGCGCCGCCAGATAATAGTTAAATAAACTTAATTTTTTACGTTTTTAGGGGAGTTTTTTGGGGTGCGGAAAATTTTTATTGTGTAAGATGTATGCTGTTTGGCAGGTTTTTCGTACCTTTGCACCACTTTTTGGAGTAGTGTGTGCCCTGTATGGGTGCAATGTGCTATCTGCGCGATAGCGGAACCACGAAGTAAGCTGAGTAGAGCTTTAGCTGCCATTAAGGATTTTTATGTTGGGTCGGGACGACCTATATGTAAGATGACAAGGTAAAATGGTGGTAGGCTACGAAGGCTGAAGGAGCAGGGGAGAGACGGCGGAGGGGATTGTGGTTGAGGTGCTGCTCGGAAGGTAAAAAGGAATAGAAATTTATAGTAATAACAATATTTAAATTTTAATCAAAATGCCTACTATTCAACAATTGGTAAGAAAGGGCCGTAAGGTGTTGGTGGATAAGAGCAAGTCGCCGGCGTTGGACTCATGTCCTCAGCGTCGTGGCGTTTGTGTCCGTGTCTACACAACAACTCCTAAGAAGCCTAATTCAGCGATGAGAAAGGTCGCTCGTGTTCGTTTGACAAACAAGAAGGAAGTTAACTCCTACATTCCGGGAGAGGGACACAACCTGCAGGAGCACTCAATCGTGCTGGTTCGCGGTGGACGTGTGAAGGACCTCCCAGGTGTACGTTATCACATCGTACGCGGTGCGCTGGATACAGCCGGTGTTGCCAGCCGTACTCAGAGACGTTCAAAGTACGGAGCTAAGCGTCCGAAGGCTAAGAAGTAATCCGTTAACGAAAACGAAGACGAAAACAAAAAACAGTTTTTAACCGTTAAATTGATTTGATTTGTTGGCTATGCTAAGGTTGAGTAAATGACCTCACGCACGCGTATATATAAATAATGTGTAAGGGCGGTCGTTGAAGAGACAAGATGCAACACAACCTCGAATCGACAGTAAAATCAAAACAGAAAAATGAGAAAAGCTAAACCAAAGAAGCGTGTAATCCTACCAGATCCGGTGTATGGTGACGTAAAGGTTACAAAGTTTGTAAACAATCTGATGTATGACGGAAAGAAGAGTGTCGCTTACTCTATCTTCTACAGCGCATTGAAGAATGTAGAAAACAAGATGAAGAACGAGGAGCAGTCTTCACTGGAAATCTGGAAGAAGGCTCTCGACAACATCACTCCACAGGTGGAGGTGAAGAGCCGTCGTATCGGTGGTGCTACATTCCAGGTTCCAACAGAGATCCGTGCTGACCGTAAGGAGGCAATCTCTATGAAGAACATGATTCAGTTCGCTCGTAAGCGTTCGGGCAAGAGCATGGCTGACAAGCTTGCTGCTGAGATTATGGACGCATTCAACGAGCAGGGTGGTGCGTTCAAGCGTAAGGAAGATATGCACCGTATGGCTGAGGCTAACCGTGCATTCGCACACTTCCGTTTCTAAAAAAAGAGAGTATCAGGTAATTAGTTTTAATACGATAAAAAAGAGAATTATTTATGGCTAAGCAAGATTTGCACCTAACCCGTAACTTCGGAATCATGGCTCACATCGACGCAGGTAAGACTACTACGTCGGAGCGTATCCTGTTCTACACCGGTAAGACTCATAAGATCGGTGAGGTACACGACGGTGGTGCAACCATGGACTGGATGGCACAGGAGCAGGAACGTGGTATCACTATCACTTCCGCTGCCACAACTGCATATTGGAACTGGAACGGTAACAAGTACAAGTTCAATCTTATTGACACTCCGGGACACGTCGATTTCACCGCTGAGGTGGAGCGTTCGCTCCGTGTACTCGACGGTGCTGTCGCTACATACTGTGCAGTAGGTGGTGTTGAGCCACAGTCGGAGACCGTTTGGCGTCAGGCTGACAAGTACAATGTGCCACGTATGGGATATGTAAACAAGATGGACCGCTCTGGTGCTGACTTCTTCGAGGTTGTTCGCCAGATGAAGGAGGTTCTTGGTGCTAACCCTGTACCAGTGGTAATTCCAATCGGTGCCGAGGAGAACTTCAAGGGTGTGGTTGACCTCATCAAGATGAAGGGTATCGTATGGCACGACGAGACTCAGGGTGCTGAGTTTGATGTCATTGAAATCCCTGAGAACCTGAAGGCTGAGGCTGAGGAATGGCGTGGAAAGATGCTCGAATCAGTTGCTGAGTTTGACGATGCTCTGATGGAGAAGTTCTTCGACGATCCTTCAACTATCACTGAGGAGGAAATCATCTCTGCTATCCGCAAGGCTACTTGTTCACTGGCTTGTACTCCTATGCTCTGTGGTTCTTCGTTCAAGAACAAGGGTGTGCAGACTCTGCTTGACTATATCTGTGCATTCCTGCCTTCTCCACTGGATACTGAGGCTGTCGTAGGTTCTAATCCCGACACTAAGGCTGAGGAAGACCGTAAGCCATCGGAGGATGAGAAGACTTCGGCTCTTGCATTCAAGATTGCTACTGACCCATATGTAGGTCGTCTGACTTTCATCCGTGTATATTCAGGTAAGGTTGAGGCCGGTTCGTACATCTATAATACCCGTTCGGGCAAGAAGGAGCGTGTGAGCCGTCTGTTCCAGATGCACTCTAACCACCAGAATCCTGTTGACGTAATCAGCGCAGGTGATATCGGTGCAGTAGTGGGTCTGAAGGATATCCACACCGGTGATACCCTCTGCGACGAGGATGCACCAATCGTACTGGAGTCTATGGACTTCCCAGATCCCGTTATCGGTATCGCTGTTGAGCCTAAGACTCAGAAGGACCTCGACAAGCTGTCAGTAGGTCTGGCTAAGCTGGCTGAGGAAGACCCGACATTCACAGTGAAGACTGACGAGCAGAGCGGACAGACTGTCATCTCTGGTATGGGTGAGCTTCACCTCGATATCATCATCGACCGTCTGAAGCGTGAGTTCAAGGTTGCATGTAACCAGGGACGTCCACAGGTTAACTATAAGGAAGCTATCACCAATACTGTCAACCTCCGTGAGGTTTACAAGAAGCAGTCGGGTGGTCGTGGTAAGTTTGCCGATATCATCGTAAACGTAGGTCCTGTTGATGACGACTTCGAAGGAACAGGTCTGCAGTTCGTTGACGAGGTTAAGGGCGGTAACATTCCTAAGGAGTTCATCCCTGCAGTACAGAAGGGTTTTGCTGAGGCTATGAAGAATGGTGTTCTCGGAGGATTCCCAATGGACAGCCTGAAGGTGACTCTCGTTGACGGTTCGTTCCACCCGGTTGACTCTGACCAGCTGTCGTTCGAAATCGCTGCGCGTCAGGCATACAAGAATGCTTGCTCTCAGGCTAAGCCGGTACTGATGGAGCCTATCATGAAGCTGGAGGTTGTAACTCCGGAGGAGAACATGGGTGACGTCATCGGTGACTTGAACAAGCGCCGTGGTCAGGTTGAGGGTATGGACAATGCACGTTCAGGTGCACGTATCGTAAAGGCTATGGTTCCACTGGGCGAGATGTTCGGTTATGTAACAGCTCTGCGTACCATCACTTCAGGTCGTGCAACTTCTTCAATGCAGTATGATCACCATGCTCCGGTAAGCAGCGCTATCGCTAAGGAAGTGCTTGCTGAATGCAACGGACGCACAGATCTCGTATAATATAAATAATGTATAGGGTGCAGGCGAGCAAACGACTCTTTGCCTGCATACCCTTTGCAGGTTAATAACAATATAAACAACAAAACAATGAGTCAAAAAATTCGTATCAAACTGAAATCTTACGACCACACTCTCGTTGACAAGTCGGCAGAGAAGATCGTAAAGACAGTTCGCGCTACTGATGCTATCGTAAGTGGTCCTATTCCACTTCCTACTCACAAGCGCATCTACACTGTTAACCGTTCTACTTTCGTGAACAAGAAGTCGCGTGAGCAGTTCGAACTCTGCACTTACAAGCGTCTGATCGACATCTACAGTTCTACTACAAAGACTATCGATGCGCTGATGAAGCTTGAGTTGCCTTCAGGTGTTGAAGTAGAGATTAAGGTTTAATACCCGAGAAAGAAATTAGAGAATTTTTAAACAGTTATTTGAAATGCCAGGATTATTAGGAAAGAAAATCGGAATGACATCCGTTTTCAGTGCTGATGGCAAGAATGTGCCATGCACTGTTATCGAAGTAGGTCCTTGTGTTGTAACTCAAGTAAAGACTGTAGAGAAAGATGGCTATACTGCTGTTCAGATTGGCTTCGAAGATGCCAAGGAGAAGAACGTAAGCAAACCGATGAAGGGCCACTTCGCTAAGTCGAGTACAACTCCAAAGAGACACTTGGCCGAGTTCACATTTGACGAAGAGTACAATCTCGGAGATGTCCTCACTGTTGAATTCTTCAACGATGCAGCTTATGTTGACGTTGTAGGAACTTCAAAGGGTAAGGGCTTCCAGGGCGTTGTAAAGCGCTGGGGCTTCGGTGGTGTAGGTCAGGCTACTCACGGTCAGGACGACCGTCTGCGCAAGCCGGGTTCAATCGGTGCGTGTGCCACTCCTTCACGTGTGTTCAAGAACCTCCACATGGGTGGACACATGGGAAATGAGCAGGTAACCACTCACAACCTGCAGGTTATTAAGATTATTCCAGAGCACAATCTGCTCCTCGTTAAGGGTAGTGTGCCAGGATGTAAGGGTTCAATTATTAAAATCAAGAAGTAAGCAATGGAAGTTTCAGTATTAAATATTAAAGGTCAGGAAACTGGCAAGAAGGTAGTTCTGAACGATGCAATCTTCGGAATTGAACCTAATGACCACGTTATTTACCTTGCCGTAAACCAGTATCTCGCTGCACAGCGTCAGGGAACTCACAAGTCAAAGGAAAGAAGCGAAATCACAGGCTCTACCCGTAAGCTCATCCGTCAGAAGGGTGGTGGCGGCGCTCGTCGCGGCGACATCAAGTCTCCGGTATTGCGCGGTGGTGGTCGTGTATTCGGTCCACGTCCTCGTGACTATTGGTTCAAACTCAATAAGAAAGTAAAGCTTCTGGCTCGTAAGAGTGCACTTTCGTACAAGGCTCAGCAGAACGGTATTGTTGTAGTTGAGGACTTCGATTTTGCTGCACCAAAGACTAAGGAGGCTGTAAACTTGTTAAATAATCTTAAAGTTTCTGACAAGAAGGTACTTGTTCTTTTGCCTGAAGTAAAAAAGAACGTATATTTGTCGGCTCGTAATATTCAGCGTGTCGAAGTTATGACGGCATCTGCACTCAATACCTACAAGGTAATGAATGCAAATGTGCTTGTTGTGACTGAAAATGCGTTGAAGCTTATTGATGAAACTTTAAATAAGTAAGGAGGTACAAGTATGGGATATGTTGTAAAACCATTGGTAACGGAAAAGATGACAGCAATATCAGAGAAGCAGAACAATAAGTTCGGCTTTATCGTACTTCCTGATGCCAATAAGTTAGAGATTAAGAAAGAAATTGAAGCTAAGTATAACGTGAATGTAGTTTCTGTTAACACTATGAACTACGCTGGTAAGCGTAAGAGCCGCTACACTAAGGCTGGTGTTATCAAGGGTAAGACTAAGGCTTTCAAGAAGGCTATCGTAACCCTTGCCGAAGGCGAAACTATTGATTTCTATAGTAACATTTAATAATTAAGATGGGTATTCGTAAATTCAGACCAGTAACTCCTGGTCAGCGTCACAAAGCTATTGGTACTTTTGATGATGTTACTACATCGGTACCAGAGAAAAGTCTTGTTTTCGGTAAGCGTAGCACAGGTGGCCGTAACAATGAGGGTCGCATCACAGTACGCTACAGAGGTGGCGGTCATAAGAGACTCCTGCGTTTGATCGATTTCAAGAGAGAGAAGGACGGAATTCCCGCAACAGTGAAGACAATCGAGTACGATCCAAACCGTTCGGCTCGTATCGCTCTTGTTTTCTATGCTGACGGTGAAAAACGTTACATCGTTGCTCCTAACGGATTGAAGGTTGGCGACAAGATCATGTCTGGTGCAGACGCAACTCCAGACCTTGGTAATACTCTTCCGCTTGAGAAGATTCCTGTGGGTACCGTAATCCACAATATCGAGCTCAAGCCAGGACAGGGTGCCAAGATGGTTCGCTCAGCCGGCAATTTTGCTCAGTTAACTTCACGCGAAGGAAAGTATTGCGTAATCAAGCTGCCTTCAGGTGAAATTCGTAAAGTGCTTTCAGTTTGCCGTGCAACTATCGGTAGTGTAAGCAATTCAGACCACGCACTCGAATCGTCAGGTAAGGCAGGACGTAGCCGCTGGCTCGGACGCCGTCCACACAACCGTGGTGTCGTAATGAACCCAATCGATCACCCAATGGGTGGTGGTGAAGGACGCCAGACAGGTGGACACCCACGTTCACGCAATGGTCTTTATGCAAAGGGCTTGAAGACACGTGCACCAAAGAAGCAGTCAAACAAGTACATAATTGAAAGACGTAACAAGAAATAAAGTTAACTGAATATGAGTCGTTCATTAAAAAAAGGTCCATACATTAACGTAAAACTCGAAAACAAAGTTCTCGCTATGAACGAGGGCGGCAAGAAGAGTGTTATTAAGACATGGGCACGTGCTTCAATGATTTCTCCGGATTTCGTGGGACATACCATTGCAGTACATAACGGTAATAAATTTATTCCTGTTTACATTACCGAGAACATGGTCGGTCACAAGCTCGGCGAATTCGCCCTGACTCGTACTTTCCGTGGTCACGCAGGTAATAAGAAAAAGTAAAACAGGCTCACTAAGTAAATAAGAAATTTATATAATGGGAGCAAGAAAACGATTAATGGCCAATAAGATTAAAGAGGCCAAAAAGACACAGTACTTTGCTACATTCCGCAGTATACCTTCTTCACCACGTAAGATGCGCTATGTTGCTGACCTCGTGAGAGGCATGGAGGTAAGCAAGGCACTTGCAACTCTCAAGTTCAACAGCAAGGATGCTGCAAAGGATTTGGAGAAGTTGCTTCGTTCTGCCATTGCAAACTGGGAGCAGAAGAATGACCGTAAAGCTGAGAACGGAGAGCTCTACATCTCAAAGATTTTCGTCGATGAGGGTGCTACTCTGAAGCGTATGCGTCCAGCTCCACAGGGTCGCGGTTATAGAATTCGCAAGCGTTCTAATCATGTTACTATTTTCGTGGACGCTAAAACTAATGATGAGAAATAATTATGGGACAGAAGTGTAATCCAATAAGCAACCGCCTCGGTATTGTCCGTGGCTGGGATTCAAACTGGTTCGGAGGTAAGAGTTTCGGAGATAACCTCTTGGAAGATTCAAAGATACGTAAGTACCTCAATGCCCGTTTGGCTAAGGCAAGTGTTTCTAAGATCGTAATCGAAAGAACACTGAAACTTGTCACTATTACTATTTGTTCTGCTCGTCCGGGTATCATCATTGGTAAAGGTGGTCAGGATGTAGAAGCACTCAAGGCAGAGCTTAAGAAGGTAACCGACAAGGATGTACAGATAAACATTTACGAGATTAAGCGTCCGGAACTCGACGCTACAATCGTTGCTAACAACATAGCACGTCAGATTGAAGGTAAGATTGCTTATCGTCGTGCTATCAAGACTGCAATTGCTAACACAATGCGCTCTGGTGCTGAAGGTATAAAGATACAGATTTCAGGTCGTCTGAACGGTGCAGAAATGAGCCGCTCTGAGATGTACAAGGAAGGACGTACTCCACTGCATACTCTTCGCGCAGATATCGACTACTGTCTGGCTGAGGCTCTTACTAAGGTAGGTCTCCTTGGTATCAAGGTATGGATTTGCCGTGGTGAGAAGTTCGGTAAGCAGGATTTGGCTCCAAACTTCGCTCAGCAGAAGGAAGCGGTGCGCGGAGGTAACAGCAATGGTGGCAACAGGAGATTTAGAAGCAAAAAGTCAAATCGTAATTAATCTGATGAACTATGTTACAGCCAAAAAGACAAAAGTATAGAAGACCGCAAAAGGGTCGTGGCCGTTTGAACGGCGTATCACACCGTGGTACTGAACTTGCTTTCGGTAGTTTCGGTATTAAGGCTCTTCAGACTCGCTGGATCACAGCTCGTCAGATTGAAGCAGCCCGTGTTGCTATCACACGTCATATGCAGCGTCAAGGTCAGGTTTGGATCCGTATCTTCCCTGACAAACCAATCACTAAGAAGCCGGCTGACGTCCGAATGGGTAAAGGTAAGGGAGATCCATACCAGTATGTATTCCCTGCTAAACCAGGACGCATCCTCTTCGAGATTGAAGGTGTTCCATATGATATAGCTAAGGAAGCTCTCCGTCTTGGAGCTCAGAAACTTCCTACTACTACTAAGTTTGTTGTACGTCGTGATTACGACAAAAATGCTTAAAAGATGAAGATTTCAGAAATTAGAGAACTCAACGATGCAGAACTCGCAGAGCGCATCGAGACAGAAGTAGCCAACTACGAAAACAAGAAGTTCGGCCACAACATTTCTCCTGTAGAAGATAATTCTCAGATTAAGAAGCAGCGTCGTGACATTGCACGTATGAAGACTGTTCTTCGTGAAAGAGAACTCAATAAATAATTCGAGGCTACATGGAAAGAAATTTAAGAAAACAGCGTCAGGGTGTGGTTGTAAGCGACAAGATGGATAAGACTATCGTCATTGCAGCTAAGTTTAAAGAGAAGCACCCAATATATGGTAAGTTTGTCCAGAAGACAAAGAAGTACCATGCTCATGATGAGAAGAACGATGCACATGTTGGTGACACTGTGCTTATCATGGAGACTCGTCCGTTGAGCAAAACAAAGAGATGGAGATTAGTACAAATCGTAGAAAGAGCTAAGTAAACATTATGATACAGGTAGAAACAAGATTAGCCGTTGCTGATAACAGTGGTGCACGTGAGGTACTTTGTATCCGTGTGCTCGGTGGTACTCGCCGCCGTTATGCTACTGTTGGAGACGTTATTGTCGTAGCAGTAAAGAGTGCTATCCCAACGAGTGAGGTAAAGAAGGGCTCCGTATCTAAGGCTCTTATTGTTCGCACAAAGAAGGAGGTGCGTCGTGCTGATGGTTCATACATCCGTTTCGACGACAATGCATACGTACTTCTCAACAATGCTGGCGAAATGAGAGGTAGCCGTATCTTCGGCCCTGTTGCTCGTGAGCTCCGTGCTGCTAATATGAAAGTAGTTTCTTTGGCTACTGAGGTACTTTAATTATTAAAGAATTACAGTAAAAATGGGAAAATTACACATAAAGAAAGGCGACACGGTATATGTAAATGCTGGTGACGACAAGGGTAAGACCGGTAAGGTCCTCTCTGTGATCGTGAAGACTCAGCGTGCCGTAGTCGAGGGTGTCAACAAAGTAAAGAAGAGCACTAAGCCAAGTGCTGCACACCCACAGGGAGGTATTATCGAGCAGGAAGCACCTATCCACATCTCCAACCTCAATGTAGTTGATCCTAAGTCAGGAAAAGCTACTCGTATTGGTAGAAAATTAGGCGCTAATGGAAAGTTAGTTCGTTACGCTAAAAAATCAGGGGAGGAAATTTAATGAGTACAACTGCACAATTAAAGAATGTATATGCTGAGCAGATTGCTCCAGCACTTCAGAAGCAGTTCAATTACACTTCACCAATGCAGATTCCTGTATTGAAGAAGATGGTAATCAACCAGGGTCTTGGTATGGCAACTGCTGACAAGAAGATTATCGAGATTGCAATGAACGAGATTGCACAGATCACAGGACAGAAGCCAGTGACAACACTGTCAAAGAAGGATATCTCAAACTTCCGTCTGCGTAGAAAGATGCCAATCGGTGTGATGGTAACTCTGCGTCGCGACAGAATGTATGAATTCCTCGAGAAGCTGGTTCGTGTATCTCTGCCTCGTATTCGTGACTTCAAGGGTATCGATTCCAAGTTTGACGGTCGTGGTAACTACACACTCGGTATCACTGAGCAGATCATCTTCCCTGAGATCAATATCGACCAGGTTGAGAAGATTGCCGGTATGAATATCACTTTCGTTACTTCAGCTAAGACAGACGAAGAGGGTTATGCACTCCTGAAGGCATTCGGTCTTCCATTTAAAGATGCTAAAAAATAAATAAGTATGGCAAAGGAATCAATGAAAGCACGTGAGGTAAAGCGTGCAAGACTTGTGGCTAAGTATGCAGCTAAGCGTGCGGCGCTGAAGAAGATTATTGCTACCGGTGAGCCGGAAGAGGCATACGAGGCAGCTCGTGCACTTCAGGCAATACCTGCAAATGCAAACCCAATCCGCCTTCACAACCGCTGCAAGATAACTGGACGTCCAAGAGGTTATATCCGCCAGTTCGGACTCTCTCGTATCCAGTTCCGCGAGATGGCTTCACAAGGTCTTATTCCAGGAGTTAAGAAAGCAAGTTGGTAATAAATTGCGGTTCCGCTTGCAAATAACTTTTAGCAAGTAAACATCCGATAGTTACCAGTTCGGGGGTAACTTGACGATATTTTACTTCTAAACAACGGTGATGGAAACAGGGTCTGAACAGGATTTCTAAGTTCTTTCATACGTTAAAGCTAAAAAACGAGATAGTTTTATTATTGTTAAATATTGTCGGACACCCGATATGCTCCGATTAATTTAATTTTATTATGACAGATCCAATAGCAGATTATTTAACGAGGTTGCGCAATGCCATTCAGGCAAAGCACAAGGTGGTAGAAATACCAGCCTCAAACCTGAAGAAGGAAATCACTAAGATTCTCTTCGACAAGGGTTACATTTTGAACTTCAAGTTCGTAGAGGAGGGTCCTCAGGGCACAATCAAGATTGCTCTCAAGTATGATCCTCAGACAAAAGTAAGCGCCATTCAGTCGCTGAAGCGTGTTTCACGTCCAGGTCTCCGTAAGTATACCGGTTACAAGGACATGCCACGTGTAATTAACGGATTGGGTATCGCAGTGATATCTACATCTAAAGGTGTTATGACAGACAAGGAAGCTGCTGATCTTAAGATTGGTGGTGAGGTTCTTTGTTATGTATATTAATTAAGGAGGAATTTATAATGTCTAGAATTGGTAAATTACCTATTATTATTCCTGCAGGGGTAACAGTAACTCTTAAGGATGACATTGTAACTGTAAAAGGTCCGAAAGGCGAACTCAGCCAATACGTGAATCCTGCTATCAAGGTATGTATTGAGGACGGAAAGGTGACAATGGAAGAAGATACTGAATTGATGCAGGATAATACAAAGCAGCGTCATGCTTTTCACGGTCTCTACCGTTCACTCGTGAACAATATGGTAGTAGGTGTTTCTGAGGGCTACAAGGCAACACTTCAGATTGTAGGTGTTGGTTATCGTGTAAGCAATCAGGGAAATGTTCTTGAGTTTGCACTCGGATATTCTCACGGTATCGTATTCGATGTTCCAAAGGAAGTGAAGGTCGAAACTAAGTCAGAGAGAAATCAGGATCCTCTTATCATGCTCGAATCATGCGACAAGCAGTTGCTTGGACTCGTATGTGCTAAGATTCGCTCGTTCCGCAAGCCTGAGCCATATAAGGGCAAGGGTATCCGCTTCCAGGGCGAAGAGATTAGAAGAAAGTCTGGTAAGTCTGCAAGTGCTAAATAATTAAAATCGATTTAGAGTATGATTACAAAGATTGAAAGACGACTCAAAATTAAATATAGAGTACGCAATAAAATCTCAGGTACAGCTGAACGTCCCCGTATGAGTGTGTTCAGAAGTAACAAGCAGATTTATGTTCAGGTGATTGATGACGATGCACAGAAGACTCTCGTTGCTGCATCATCACTTGGTTTAGAGAAAATGAATAAGAGTGAACAGGCAGCTAAGGTTGGTGAACTCGTTGCAAAGAAAGCTATCGAGGCTGGTATTTCAACAGTTGTATTCGACCGTAACGGTTACCTCTATCACGGAAGAGTAAAAGCTGTAGCAGATGCTGCACGCGAAGCAGGACTTAAATTTTAAATACGATTATGGTAAATAGAGTTAAAGTACAAAACGATGCCGAGCTTAAGGACCGCTTGGTTGCTATTAATCGTGTTACTAAGGTTACTAAGGGTGGTCGTACATTCACATTCGCTGCCATCGTAGTTGTTGGTGACGGTAATGGTGTAATAGGCTATGGTCTTGGTAAGGCTGGTGAAGTTACAGCTGCTATCGCTAAGGGCGTTGAAGCTGCAAAGAAGAATCTGGTTAAGATTCCGGTTCTGAACGGAACAGTTCCTCACGAGGCTACTGCTAAGTTTGGCGGTGCACGTGTATTGATTATGCCAGCATCTGAAGGTACTGGAGTTGTAGCCGGTGGTGCTATGCGTGCAGTACTTGAGAGTGTAGGTGTTACAGACGTGCTTGCAAAGTCAAAGGGTTCATCAAACCCTCACAACCTTGTAAAGGCTACTATCGAGGCACTGGCAAATATGCGCGACCCGAGAACTGTCGCTGCTAACCGTGGTGTTAATTTGACAAAAGTATTTAAGGGATAAGGAGGATAAAGCATGGCAACAATCAAAATCAAGCAAGTAAAAGGTCAGGCTGGTCGTCCTATCGATCAGAAGAGCACACTTGAGTCGCTCGGACTTGGCAAAATCAATCGTGTTGTTGAGCGTGAAGACACTCCCTCTCTCCGCGGTATGATTCGCAAGGTAGCACACCTCGTTGAGGTTATCGATTAATTGTTTATCAACTAAAAAAAGATTTGACAATGGAATTATATAATTTGAAACCAAATGAGGGTTCCACTCATAACAGCAAGCGTGTAGGTCGTGGCTACGGTTCTGGTAAGGGCCGCACTTCTACTCGCGGTCACAAGGGTGCTAAGGCTCGTTCTGGTTACAAGGCTAAGATTGGTTTCGAAGGTGGTCAGATGCCACTGCAGCGCCGTCTGCCTAAGTTCGGTTTCCAGAATATTAACCGCGTAGAGTACAAGGCTATTAACCTCAGTCTTATTCAGTCGTTGGCTGATAAGCTGGGCGTTACAAAGATCGGTCTTGAAGAACTCAGAAATGCTGGTTTTATCAACAAAAAGCATTTAGTAAAGATACTTGGCAACGGTGAAATCACTTCAAAGATTGATGTTGAGGCTCACGCATTCTCTGCAAAGGCTGAGGCTGCAATCACTGAGAAGGGTGGTACAGTTGTAAAACTCTAATTTAAAATTAGAAAACTAATGAATAAACTTAAGAATCTCAAGCTGGTAAAGACGCTTATCAACATATGGAAGGTTGAGGATCTCCGTGTCCGTATCGGAATCACTCTGCTTTTCGTTGCTGTCTATCGATTCGGATCTTATGTTGTGCTTCCGGGCATTGACACTGAAGCACTTCAGGGACTGAAGAACCAGACAGAAGGTGGTCTTATGTCACTGCTTGATATGTTCTCAGGTGGAGCTTTTTCAAAGGCATCAATCTTTGCCCTTGGAATCATGCCCTACATCTCAGCTTCAATCGTGATGCAGTTGTTGGGTATTGCTGTTCCATATTTCCAGAAGATGCAGCGTGAGGGAGAAAGCGGAAGAAGAAAGATGAATCAGTATACACGTTATTTGACTGTCCTGATTCTTCTGTTCCAGGCTCCTTCATATCTCGTCAATCTGAGAATGCAGACAGCAGGAACTGCGCTCTATTCATCATTGAATTGGTCAATGTTCCTTCTTACCTCGACAATCATACTTGCAGCAGGCAGTATGTTCATCCTCTGGTTGGGTGAGCGTATTACAGACAAGGGTATCGGAAACGGTGTATCTCTCATAATCATGATTGGTATCATCGCACGTTTCCCATCTGCATTCAGCCAAGAGCTTATTACTCGCTTCACAACTCCTCAGGGTGGTGGTCTTGTAATATTCCTGGTTGAGATTGTAATATTCCTGTTTGTTATTGCTGCAGCCATATTGCTCGTACAAGGTGTACGCCGTGTGCCAGTCAACTACGCAAAGCTCATATCAGGAAACCGTCAGGTCGGAGGTGCACGTCAGTACATTCCTCTCAAGCCTTATGCCGCTAATGTGATGCCTATCATCTTTGCTCAGGCAATCATGTTTATCCCAATCACAGTTGCGGGTTACGTATCTGGTGGAAAACTCAGCGCAGGCATGAACCTGCTCATTGACAACACAAGCTGGTTGTACAATCTTATATTCGCCACTCTGATTATAGTATTTACATACTTATATACTGCAATTACAATTAACCCTGTACAGATGGCAGAGGACATGAAGCGCAACAACGGTTTCATTCCTGGAGTCAAGCCTGGTAAGGATACTGCAGACTATATCGATAAGATCATGTCCCGTATCACTCTTCCCGGCTCACTCTTCCTGGCACTCATTGCCATACTGCCGGCGTTTGCAGATATATTTGGTGTTCAACGTGAATTTGCACAGTTCTTTGGTGGAACATCGTTGCTCATCCTTGTAGGTGTTGTGCTCGACACACTCCAGCAGATTGAGAGCCATCTTATGATGCGCCATTACGATGGTCTCCTTGACTCAGGCAGAATTCGTGGTGCTCACTAATGTAGGTGTTCAGAGTAGATGGTGTATCTTAAGACTGACGAAGAGGTAGAGCTTTTGCGTAAAGCAAATTTGCTTGTAGGTCAGACTCTTGCTGAACTTGCGAAAGTAATTAAGCCCGGAGTTACTACAAAGCAGCTCGACACAATTGCTGAGACCTTTATACGCGATAACGGAGCAATTCCGACATTCAAGGGTTTTCCAAATCCCTACGGTAGTTCTTTCCCAGCAAGTATTTGCACATCGGTCAACAATCAGGTCGTGCATGGAATACCAAACGACACTCCGTTAAAGGAGGGTGATATCGTTTCGGTCGACTGCGGCACAAAACTGAACGGCTATTGCGGCGATTCATGCTACACGTTTGCTATAGGCGAGATATCTGAGGAGGTGCAGAAACTCCTTACTACAACAAAGGAAGCACTTTATAAAGGTATTGAGCAGGCAACGGTCGGTCATCGTCTCGGCGACATCTCAAACGCAGTTCAGACTCACTGTGAGGCACAGGGGTATGGAGTCGTTCGTGAGTTCGTCGGACATGGCATAGGAAAGGAAATGCATGAGGACCCACAGGTTCCTAATTACGGAAGACGTGGAAACGGCATGCTGCTGAAGAACGGATTGTGCATAGCTATCGAACCGATGATTGCAATGGGTGACAAAGAAATCTATATGCAAGAAGATCGTTGGGGAATAGTGACAAGAGACGGCAAACCAGCCGCACATTATGAACACTCCATATGCGTACGAAAGGGGAAAGCTGACATCCTCTCGTCGTTTGAAGAAATAGAAAAAGTATTAAGATTAAATCATTGAGTATGGCTAAACAGTCTGCTATCGAACAAGACGGAACAATCGTAGAGGCTTTGTCCAACGCGATGTTCAGAGTCGAACTTGAGAACGGTCATGAGATTATCGCTCACATTTCAGGAAAGATGCGTATGCACTACATCAAGATTCTTCCTGGCGACAAAATCCGTGTTGAGATGTCTCCTTACGACCTTTCGAAGGGACGCATTACATTTAGATATACATAATATAACAGAATATGAAAACAAGAGCATCTTTAAAGAAACGTACACCAGATTGCGTTATTGTTAGACGTAAAGGACGTCTGTTTGTAATTAACAAGAAGAACCCTAAGTACAAGGTGCGTCAGGGATAATTCTTATTTAAGAATATTGAAATAACATTATAATATGGCAATAAGAATTGTTGGTGTAGACCTCCCACAGAACAAGAGAGGTGAAATTGCGCTCACATACATTTTCGGTATTGGACGCAGCAGCGCAGCTAAAATCCTTGAAAAGGCTGGCGTAGACAAAGACATTAAAGTAAAAGACTGGAACGACGAGCAGGCAGGTAAAATCCGTGAGGTGATTGCTGCTGAGTACAAAGTTGAGGGTGACCTCCGTTCTGAAGTTCAGCTTAACATCAAGCGCCTGATGGACATCGGTTGCTACCGTGGCATCCGTCACCGTCTTGGTCTGCCCGTACGTGGACAGAGCACAAAGAACAACGCACGTACTCGTAAGGGTAAGAAGAAAACAGTTGCAAA
>JAGCWG010000291.1 GCA_017961965.1 Bacteroidaceae bacterium
GAAGAGGTGCTCTACGTCGTACCACGCCTGAATGAGTACGCTAAGCACTCCGTATGTCTTGCTGCCCGGCTTGGCTGCCATACGCTCAGCCACTTCCTTCTGTATCATACCTGTGCAGCAAGGTATAAGTTCCTTGTGCTCTACCATCTTGAAGAATATCTGTGAGGAGATGTTGTAAGGATAGTTGCCTGTGAGTACGAAAGGCTTGCCGTCGAACACCGTGTTGAGGTCGAGTTGAAGGAAGTCTGCCTCAATGATGTTGTCGCCAAGTTCAGGGAAGTGCTCCTGAAGATATGGCACGGATTCGCGGTCAATCTCGACTACCTTGAATGGTCTGTCCTTCTTCAGTATGTATTGCGTGAGCACACCCATACCCGGACCTACCTCAAGGACAGGAATGTCGGGACATGCATCCACTGTGTCGGCTATGTTGCTGGCCACCTTTAAGTCCGTAAGGAAGTGTTGGCCAAGGAATTTCTTTGGTTTTACTGCTGGCATTGTTGCTACCTCTTAATTTTTTTGTAACTTTGCACGCAAAGATACGACTAAGTGAGTGAAAAAACAAATTTTTGCCGCTTTTACTTAGGATAGCATCTAACTTACAACATTGAACAGAACCACAGATGAAATACAATAAATATATCAAGGCAACCTTTAACGTGCTGCTTCCGTTCATCCTTGGAGGAGGAATACTCTATTGGATGTACAGGGAGTACGACTTCTCGAGGCTTGGCGAGACCATAGCCGAGGACATGGATTGGGGATGGATGGCATTCTCGATGGTCTTTGGTGTGCTGGCTCAGGTGTTCCGTGGATTGCGATGGAAGCAGAGCCTCGAACCGCTTGACGAGCATCCTCGCCTGATGGATTGCATTCATGGTGTGTTCATATCGTATGCAAGCAGTCTCATCATTCCTCGTAGTGGTGAGTTCACACGTTGTGGAGTGCTGAAGAGATACGATGACGTGAACTTCTCAAAGGCATTGGGGACTGTGCTCTCTGAGCGAATAGTCGATTCTGTTATCATGCTTGTGATGATTGCACTCGTCATTGTCTTTCAGGTTCATGCTTTTGACATATTCTTTGACAAGACAGGAACAAATGTGATGGACAAACTTCACAGCTTCACAGCAATGGGCTACATTGTTACTGTTCTTTGTCTTATAGTCACTTGCGTTTTCTTTTGGATTGCATTCCGTCGTTTCACGTTCCTTGCTCGCCTCAAAGCGGCTATGGCAAATGTGAAGGAAGGTTTCTTGTCGCTCTCTGGAGTGAAGAACAAGTGGTTGTATGCTTTCAATTCTGTGATGATATGGGTAAGCTATTTCCTTCATTTCTGGATTGCATTTTATTGTTTTGACTTCTCAGCCGACCTTGGCTTCACGGTCGCAATCGTCAGTTTCGTGGTCGGCAGCATATCTGTCATCGTTCCTACTCCAAACGGTGCTGGACCTTGGCATTTCTCTGTCAAGACTATCCTCATCCTGTATGGCGTGGCAAGTGTGAATGCAGAGACCTTCGTATTCATCGTCTTTGCACTTCAGACAGCCTTGGTTCCGTTGCTCGGCTTATTTTCCCTCGTTTGTTTGGGACTGAGAAGGCGGAGCTAAGCCCTCTTCCCTCAGGGAAGAGCCATTCGGACGAAGTTAATTGACACGCCTTCGGCGGTGAGTTTGATTGAAACACAGAAAGCACGGAGAACGCAGAGGTTATAACGACAGAGTTGTATGTTAGTTATGACTCATGAAGGCTGTCGCATATAATTTATAATTAGTAAAACTTGCCGCTGCCATCATACGAATACTCCAACTAATAATATCGAAGATATCACATAAAGAGGGTGTGTCAAAATAGACACACCCTCTTGTTTTTTATTAAGTTTACCTTTGCACAGGCTTCACATTATTTTATTCTACTATTGTCTTGATATTTTTCCAGCGTCCCCACACATCATCCGCTTTATAAGCCTCTATTGACTCGGCAGGAACGTAGAGAGTTCCACGCTCGTAAACCTCGTCAGTAAATACCTCGCGATATTCAACATTCTGACACTGTGGAACGTTGACTGCATTACAAATGAACGTGAAGCTAGAACTTCTCAACAATATGTCGAAACTATCGATTTCCAACATCTTAACTGTACTTGGAAGCGAAAGAAACTTTAATGAATTACATTGGCTGAAGCAGTATTCACAAATAGTCTCAACACCTTCAGAAACTTCAATTGAGTCAAGTCTCTGACAACCCATGAACAATGACTTCTGCAACTTATCAAGTCCTGAAGGGAGTACGATTTTCTTAAGCATTGAACATGACTGGAAACAACCCACTCCAATATAGTCCATGGATGCAGGCATTGTGATGTTAGTAAGCGACTTACACTCCATGAAACAGAGATCTCCAAGTCTTTTCACTGATTCAGCGAGGTCAACAGATACAAGCTTCTCACAATGTCTAAATCCACTTGCTCCAATTGACAGGAGATTCTTTGGCAAAGTAATGCTTCTGAGTGATGTGCAATCAAAGAAACAACTATCTCCTATAGTCTCAAGAGTGCTTGCAAGTGAAATAGATTGAAGAGATATACAGCTCTCGAATACTCTTTCAGGAAGAACCTTTATACCCTCTGGTACGTTTGCTGTGCTGAGCATGGAATCTTGACGGAAAGCGTATGCTCCGATGCTCCGAACGCTACTTGGAATTTCAATGTTTTTAAGTCTGACACAACGGTCGAAACCTGATGTACCAATGCTCTTCAAGTTACTACCTTCAAAGGTAACGCTGTCGATTGCAGTACACTTACAAAATGCATAATCACCAATTTCTGTTACGCTGGCAGGAAAGACGATGCTAGTAAGTTCCTTGCATCCCTGGAAAGCATGTGAAGAAACAGTCTTGATTCCCTCTGTCAAAGTAATAGAAGAAAGTGACTCACAGCCCTCAAAGCTTGCGAAGCCAATACTTTCCATGCTCACTGGCAATTTAACTGTCTTTAGTTTCTTACAGTCTTGGAAACAGAAATCGTGTATTGACTTGACTCCTTCTGGAATGTCGATAGAAGTGATATCTTTACCGTTTGCAGCAAAGTCCTGTATTGATTCTACCACGTAGTATTTGCCGTTGTAGCCAATCTCAGAATAGATTTTCACATCCTTTTTGTAACTGGAACCAGAATGAACACCTTTGCAAATTGCGGTATTTTCACCAAGGAAATAATCAATGCCATCAATGGTAAAAGCATATAATCCTTTGTCATAGGTGACAGAAGCATTCTTGTCGTTCCTGTTATCCAAATAAATATTTATAATATTTTCACCCTCCTTTAATGGTGTTGGATTGTTGTTCACTGGAGTATCATCACCGCACGAAACAAGAAATACTGATAGAAAGAGAACTGCAGTCGTTAATGTTTTTTTCATATCTATGTGCTTTGCTAATTTCATATCCTTATGCTCTGTTACAAAGTGAATATTAATATTACACTTTTTATGTTTTATAAAACAAATGACAATTTGTTGGTTTTTATTTGCGAATTCAAATATTTAACAATGATTGAAAACATTCTCCACATAATTTATTATGCAAAGGTAAACATTGTACTTTTAACAGCCAAGGATTTTTGGAAGAAATGATGTGTTTGCTAAAAATCTTATAGGTTTTCACGCTGCTTTCAATATATTTTTAATATCTTTGTGCGACTAAAAGGGGTATTTTGATCGATAACAGGCAATATCCCTCAAGAGAATGCGTTAAAGATATTGAGATGAAGAAGATAATTGTACTTATAATTGCCATGGGATTGGGAGGCATTGTTCATGCTCAGAAAATCTCATTCACAAATAATACTATAGCTAAGGGAACGACTTTGTGGAAGACGCCTGTGACGGCTATTTTCACGTTCACGAATAAGGAAAGGACTCCGCTTGTCATCAAGGATGTAGATGCAGGATGCGGCTGTCTCTCTGTGGATTGGACAAAGACACCTGTGGAAAAGGGTGGCAAGGGTGAAGTGAAGGTGACGTATGATGCAAAGCAGCTCGGTACGTATGACCGCTTCATCGATGTCTATACCAACGGCTCTGCCAAGCCGATAAAGGTGAGGATGAGCGGACGCATCAGCAATGTGGAGGAGATTAATGTTGACGAGATGTTCCCTTACGTGATTGATAATGTCCGTGTGAGCACCAACAACATAGAGTTTCCTGATGTCTATGGAGGCGACTCTGCCACGGTAAAGATTGAAGTGTATAATGCAGGTCGTGAGGTCTATACTCCTCAGCTTATGCACGTGCCTTCGTACATAACGATGGACATCAAGCCTAAGCTTCTTGCCGCTGGCAGAAGGGGAGTCATTGAACTTACGGTACATGGTGACCTCGTCCCAGAACTTGGATTGAACCAGACATCTGTCTATGTGCCACGTTTCCCTGGCGACAAGGTAGGCACGAATAATGATATCGAGATTTCAACCGTCAAGCTCTCTGACGTGCAACTTGACAATAACAGCAAGGTTGCTCCTAAGATGAAGCTTTCTACTACCGAACTGGTGCTGAACAGTCATGGCAGGTTTGCCAATGCTGTGGGCAAGTTAGGCATCAAACCTGATTTCCTCGGCAAAGTGGGAATAAAGACTAAGATGCAGGGAGCGGTGACTATCACAAACCGTGGTAATGCGCCACTCACCCTCACAAATATACAGGCATTCAACCGTGCCATCACGGTGAGCATCCCTAACACGACGATTGCTCCGGGACAGAAGGCTCAGATGAAGGTGGCTGTTGACAGCCGATTCCTCGGAATGTCAAAGGCTCAGCCTCGCATCCTCCTCATCACGAATGACCCGAAGATGCCTAAGGCGGTGATAAACGTCAAGTTCGAGTAGGCGACGTGGGAGTTGTGAGTCATGAGTTATGAGTTCTCAATACTCAAAGTACTGACTAAGTACTGACTTATTAGCGACTAAGTAGTGACTCTCCAATGGAGTGACGTAAGAACAAATATTAATCAGATAAAACTCTAAACCTATGGAGCACCCAGAAAATTCGGCAGATTATGCTGGCTTGAAGGTAAATGCAGGTGTTGCTCAGCCATCCATCGTCAATCCTTATCTCGCTCAGATGAGGAAGAAACGCCACAAGCTGTTTACGGCTGGTGAGTATGTGGATGGAATACTGAAGGGCGACGTGTCCATGCTCAGTCAGGCGGTGACGCTGATTGAGAGTGTGCTTCCTGAGCATCAGGCATTGGCACAGGAGGTGATAGACAAGTGCCTGCCATATTCTGGCAATTCTGTCAGGATAGGAATAAGTGGTGTGCCAGGAGCGGGCAAGAGTACAAGTATAGATGTGTTCGGAACGCATCTGCTCGACAACTATGGCGGAAAACTTGCCGTGCTTGCCATCGACCCAAGTTCGGAGAAGACCAAGGGAAGTATTCTCGGTGACAAGACACGTATGGAGAAGCTTGCGATTCATCCAAAGTCATTCATTCGTCCAAGTCCGACGGCGGGAAGCCTCGGCGGTGTGGCTCGCAAGACACGTGAGACAATCATCCTCTGTGAGGCTGCTGGTTACAACAATATCTTCGTTGAGACAGTAGGTGTAGGACAGAGCGAGACGGCTTGTCACTCCATGGTTGACTATTTCCTCCTTATCCAGCTTGCAGGTACAGGCGATGAGCTTCAGGGCATCAAGCGTGGCATAATGGAGATTGCCGACGGTATTGTGTTAAACAAGGCTGATGGCGAGAATGTGGAGAAGGCAGAGCTTGCGGCAAGTCATTTCCGTAATGCGCTTCATCTCTTCCC
>JAGCWG010000027.1 GCA_017961965.1 Bacteroidaceae bacterium
TGACTGTTCCAATAGTTCATGTGGGGAACTATGCCTTCGTTACCTTGATTATCCTTCCAGCGTATATCCGTCTTTGGAGTCGTAGGCTTATAATATGTGATGGCATAGTTGAGAGTCTCGTTTTCTGTACCATACTCGCTTCCTGCAAGTTCGTACCACGTATCGTTAGGAAGTCCGTCACCATTTTCATCCATGCTTACCCAGATAATTCCAGGTTCTGACTGGTAGCTGTATGGATTGCCTCGTATGACCAAGTCATAATCGCCATTGCTGTTAATCACGTTATGGTCAAATCCTGCTATTATGTAGCCTCCCTGAGCACCAAGGCTTACCATCCATTGCTTCTTGAAATGTTCAAGTGCCTCAGCACATGCTTCTTCCATTGTAGCTCCTTCGTGTATGAAGTCACCTACAACGGAATAGCCATTTACCTGATGTCCTGGTGCTGGCATGAATTCGTACACCTTGTTAACGAGTGAATGGTCATCCTCTTTTTCTTCCTCTTTTTCATCTTTTGGAATGTCAGATGTTGAGCCTTTAATGAATGCGAAGTGGTTAGGGGTAATGCCCACTCGGAACTTGTCAATGAGAGTTCCTTTGGCATCATATCTATAAACCATGCCTGATTGTGAATAGTCAACGGCATCGGCTATGTATATGTCCTCGTTGTTAGGGTTGATGCCAATTCCATAAAGTTTGTGACGAGTGCCATTGTCGTCAACTGGTGCCTTTATGAATGGCTCTGCAGACATGCTGTTGGCTGTTACGTCCATACGGTACACGTCATTATTAACTATGTAAATCGTGTTACCGGCTTTGTTTGTCTCAATCTGGACGTTTGCCTCGTCCGTATCGAGAGTGAGGTCAAGCTCGACATATTTGCTTTTTGCATCTATACGGTAAAGATGCGGAATGTTATTTCCGAATGTCTCCCCGTTGGCAGAATAACCTCCGTCAGTTATTGCCCATAGCTTTCCGTTGCAGTCTATTCGAATGGATTTTGGCTGCCAACTGCTCAGTACTATAGAGTCAACTACCTGTTCCTTGGTAATGTCTATTACGAGAATCTTGTTACTGTATGACCAGCAATTAGTATAAACGTAGTTTCCGTATCTTACCATTTCCTCTGTTGAGCAATACCCAAGGTTGGCTGCTTGTTCAACAGAGATATTTCCTTTATATTCCATTGTCTGCGGATTGAACATATTGACGTAATGTGCATAAAGATCAGTTACGTATGCTTTTGTATCGTCAATTTTCAATACGTATCGTGGATTTATTATTTGTGTGTTTGCTGACGCTGTGAGTTTTCCTTTCACCTTGAACGTACGGGTATCTATTGCCCATACTATTCCTGAGTTCTCCACAGCTATATATGCGGTATTACCATCTATCGTAATACTTTGTCCTGTGTCACCGAGCCGCCGGTCATTTACACGGCGAAACACTCCGTTCTCAACTGCATGAGTGGTTGGGTTATAATATGACAACGAGGCATTTACTGAATTATAGTTGCCTTCACACAGAATAAGCACACCCTCTCCTTCGGCTGGTGTGATTATGTCTTCGGTCGCGAATGTGTCTTGGGGATTGCATGCTGTTGTCAGCAATAAGACTGACAACAGCATGAATAAATATGTTTTGAGTATGTTCATCTATGAATTAGAAGATTACAACAACATCATCAAGTGCGAAATATTTTGCTGTAGCAAGACCGTATGTACCCTTCTCAGAACCATCAAAAGTGAATGTAAGAGAAGTTACAGCTCCGAGTGAACTCAAGTCAACATCAAACCATCCTGTCTTGATGTCGTTACCCTTGCCGAAATAAATGTCAAGTGACTTTGTTGTTTTGTCTGCTAAAGCACCTGTTACAGTTACCTTGAAGTAGAATTTTTCACCTTTTGATTTCTCCATGTCAGCAAGGCTTACTACTGTTGGAGATACCTTCATTGACTTAATAACGTGTGCTGAACCATCTGCAAATGCAAGCTTGGTATCATTATCCCATACAACACCAAAGTTCTTGCTTCCATTTGAAACAGGAACAGACAATTGGTGTTCGTAAGTTGTTGCATCAGGATTTACATAGTTAGAGATGGCAATACCATTACCCCATCCCCATCCATATGAGCCCCAGTCATCTTTTCTACATGAAGAAGAAAGATTTGTATAAGGGTCTGTCCAGCTGTATTCGTCACCGCTGTAAATCAATTTACCACCATACTCTGGGTTGTCGATAAGAGCAGAGAACTCGTTTCCTTCAAATGTGAGGACCTTAATTTCATCATCATCTTCGCTACAAGATGTGAAAAGAGTTGAGCCAGCTAAGAGAGCGGCTGCAAGAAAAAGATACTTTTTCATTTTTTGTTTGAATTTAATATTATTGTATTGGTTAACTGTGTTGTTTTAAGAACAATCCTAATCCTCGAGGATCTTCAAACGTGTTCATGTAACGGCAGGTATTCGGACTTGCACTCATTTCATCTTCCTTCCCGGCAACACTTATCCAGTGGATTTTGTTGATGAATGTTTTAATTATTTGCTTTATTCTTAATGCAAAAGTGCTTACCGCAGCGGGACTGTACAGGTCTTTCACCTGTTTCCCTAACCGCCACACGGTTTTTCGTTTTTCACATGTTGGCTTACATGTGCTGGCATTTGTATCATGGGCAGAGGCGCATGCCTCCGCCCTTTATGTGTGACTATTCTTTAACTTCGCCTGGCATCTTTTCTGAGATGACATCGTTGAGCACATCCTTCATCTGGAGACCAGCAGCACGAACCTGCTGAGGAATGAATGATGTGGCTGTCATTCCAGGAGTTGTGTTAATCTCGAGCATGTTGATGACATCATCGCCTGCCTCATTCTTTGAGATGATATAGTCGATACGGATGATGCCTGATGCTCCGAGAATGCCGTAGATGGCTTTTGTAAGAGCCTGAACACGCTTTGTTGTGTCGTCAGAGAGACGTGCAGGAGTGATTTCCTCTACCTGTCCGTTGTACTTGGCATCGTAGTCGAAGAACTCTGTCTTTGGGACGACCTCTGTTATTGGGAGTACACAGACTTCGCCATTTTTTGCCCTATATATACCGTTTGATATTTCTGTTCCCTTCATCTCGCTCTCGATAAGAACCTCATCGCTCTCGTTGCGAGCTTTCTCGATGGCAGGAAGGATGTCGTCAACTGTCTTACACTTGGTTACTCCGAATGAAGAA
>JAGCWG010000292.1 GCA_017961965.1 Bacteroidaceae bacterium
AAAGACTACCCCAGCCAGTGTTTCTTGAACCATAGCTGCCATAGCCTCGCTGACCATTTTTACTGCCAGCTGCATAATCGTTTCTCCAACGTGCCTCCGTTTCCTTTGGATCGTCATCGCCTGCATCTCCAGCATTGCTCAAGTCGCTTCCGGACAGAACAAACGACATCAATTCAAGTGAATCGATAATAACACAAGGCTTAATATATTCTTTTTTCATATACTTCCTATAGAGCACCGTTTATCTAACGGCAAATAGCTTTCTTGTTTATCTCTTGTTCGTTGCAAATTTACGAACTTTTTTTCATTCATTCATTATTCGCACCCTATTTTTGTTCAAAATCACACACAATTATACTTCTGTGTGCAATATTTCAATATAAAGTGCTATTGGGTAATCATAAATAGGCATAATAATGTTGTCCTAAAATTTTCACCCATTAATCACCCTCATTGGTTCACAGAGAGTAATCATAGCAAGCTATTCATATTCTCTGTGAACCTTGTGGGCAATCTGTTTGTTTTTATTTCTGTTTAACCATTACCTTGCGGTACTTACCATCTGAGTACTTGACGATAACCACTCCGCTCGTAGGTGTGTCAATCTGCTGACCGTTCAGGTTGTAGTAACCAACGATTTCACTGTCACTATCCACACCGTCAACAGATGTGGCTTCTTCGTCCATGAACTCATAGAAGCCTATTGAGCGTACATCGTGCACGCCGAATATATCTTCAAGTTTGCCACCTGTATAGATGTAGGAGCGGAAAGCACCATTTGTGAAGTAATCCGTAGCATGCCAGAACTTATCCTTAGCAATATAGTAATAGTCAATTGCTGCAGTCTTATCTTGACCTGTAACATCACCAAATGTATGCTTGTCAAATGCACCTATCAGTTTGAAACCGTCCACATCTACAGTATCAGGCTTTGCTTCTGATATTGTCACATTATTACCCTCAATGTTGAGCTCAGTAATATCGCTGTCAGCCTTTTTGAAGATGCAAGGTCTGCAAGCCTCCACTTTATCCACTGGCTCAATAATGATATTAATCTCTCCGTTGTTTGCTTGGAAACCTCCGAAGTCATAGAGCTTAGTGCCATCCTCCATGCTAAACTCAAATGGTAAGCATAGAGTACCATAATTAGAGGTCACACCTGTGCGCTTGTAAGATGCCTTCTTTGCTGTGAATGCCTCTGGAATAGAAATGTCATTCTTATCTACAAGGACATATTCATCACACTCATCTCCCTCTACAATATTTGAAGTCATGTTGAGAATATGGATATTCTCCTGTCCTGGCTTCTTATATATAAGGAGGTTCTTGTTCGTGAACTTGTCAGCATCAAATGTCATGTCAAAGTCAGTGGCAAAGCCGTCCTCCTTCAGATATATTGTGCAGACATTCTTATTTGCATCAAGTGAGTAATTGAAATACTCCTGTGCTTCATAAGCAACTGGCCAGTTACCTATATAAGTCAAGACATTGTCATCCAAAGTATAGTCATAATCATCGGCAGCTGAATGTACCGGACCGAGATAACGAAGAGTAAGATTACCAATCTCAACACTTGTAGCGTTTGTACCAGTAAGTTTAATACCAACAACAGCGTTTTTGTGATTATCATCCACTGTAAAGCGTGGTATTACCACATTATATATATTATATGATGTTGGTTCTATGTCAATGCTTCTGAATGCTTCTTCGTCACCTGCTACGGCAGCAACACCTTCTACCTCGTCGCCACCTGCATAGGCAGATACTGTCAATACTGCAGCGTACTTACCAGAGCGTAAGTTTGGAATCGTAACAGTAAGCTTAGCATTACCGAGAGCATCATCACTTATTGCTGCATAATGACGACCACCGAAGATCTTATCCGTCACATGATTTGTACTCTCGCTATACACAAACTTACCACCCTCATTATTCCATTTATTCAAGGTTGCTTCCTTAAAGTCAATGTCAGAAACGAGATATGTCACATCAACATAGTCATCCACAGTAGCATTGTTAAGCAAGAGTTCAGACTCAAGCTGAACTTTCAACTCTTTAGCCACCTTGTTAATAGCTTCTGCCGTTGAAGAAATATTGTTATATACATCCTCAAATCTTGTGACATCCACAGAATATGTACTACGGCGTGCGGAACAATAAATTGGCCATGCCGCCATACGTGCGTCATGAGCGGCAGCAATGGTATTCTTGTATTTATTGTACTGGCTTTCGTCCAATACACGCCATTTTGTTCCGCGACCAGCCTTGTCATTCTCAGGAATGAGAGGATAAACAACGTCAAATCCTGCCTCACCAGTCCATCCCATATATGTTGTACCGTATTTACCATTGTATGCACTTGCAGAACCAGCATTTACAATATTGGCAGTTGTTCCGAAAGTAGCATCCGCAGGATTAACACATATTGTACTTATGTTTGAACCCTCAGGTGTTGTCACCTTGAACTCCTTATGAGTATCGTTATCATTTGTCTCGTACGTGAGGTACTCATACCTTGAGTTGCCATTCACGATGTTTGATACATTGAGATATTGGTTATTATACTCAAAAGATCTCATGCCTTCAGTAACACCTCTTGCAGACATTCTCAGTTTCGCACCAGTTGTGCTAAAGCTTACTGGCTTCTTGCTGAGTCCCTTGTTAACATCAGTACTGATAAATGCTCCTGCCTCACAGTTGTAAACATAGACATCACCACCTGTCTTCTCAAGGATGAAGTTATCAACAAGTATGCTATCGCCCGTTGTCAATGACATTTCCAAAGAAATAGTCATTTTACCATCGCTACCAACATCAGAAATAACTGAAAGCCATTCTGGATTTGAAGAAGTACTATAAGCATTTACTGTTTCGCCATTTGAAGTGACGCTCAGATGTGCTTTGTTATTTGATGCTGACGTAACTTTTACTTGAGCCTTCAGCGTATATTCTCCTGATGGCAGGTCTGTAACTGTTTGACCAATATTAATTGTTCTTTTAGTAGATTGTTTGTAATAATATCTTTTATTACTACTAGTAGTCAACTGCACATAATTATTCTTGGCAAAGAAAATATAATCGCCATGATATACTGACTTTTCATTATCTGCCATTTCACGAACTCCATATCCAATATAATTGGTGTTCGAAAGATTATTATATTCGGTCTGGTTAATACTTTGCCAATTGCCAACTGTTACCCAATTGGTGAAACTTGGTTCCCAAGCTTTCGCATTGTTATTCTCCTCAAATGATGGGTCTTTAAGCGAACCTGCAACCTCTGGGAATGCATTCTCGTCATACATATAGTAGAGCTTGAAGTTATTCAGACAGAGCCAATCGTGGTCTATGGCATCCTCACGTCTTACTCCGATTTCGAGAATACCGTTCACAGCCTTTCCAACCACAGCATTATTATTATAATAACCTTGATCAAAAGCATCTTTTGCTTCACCTAACCACATTGGACGGCCATTATCATCAGTACCAGGTGCATTCTCTGAATACAAAGACTGAATAGGTGTATAATAATTACCTATGATAAGATGAGCACGTGCCTGGTCTGGGTCGTCAAAACCGAATGTAGAAGATGCATTACTTGTTCCGCCACCTTTCTTACCAGCTCCATCGCGATAGAATCCCTGTGCAGTAAGTCTGTACCATCCATCTGGAAGACCATTAATCTTCTGAGTAATCTTATATGTTTCATAATCTGGCGTTGAGCCATCTGCATTATAGAATACCTCAGCAAGATTAGTTGCACCATCGTATGTACGAAAATCCTTACCAGTACCTGTTCTCCAACCATACTTATCGTTAGGAAGTTCATCATTGTTCGCCAAGAGGTTTGCATTCACAATCTGACTTGTGATATCTGTTCCTTCTGCATCTCCAATACGGATAAGGTGGAAGTAGTTCATCTTTACGCTGACGTCGTTGCCGTATGTCTTTTCGAAACTGAGACCAACGGTCACATCACTTGCCGTAGGAACAATGAATGTGAACTGAGGATTTGTTGTCTGCCATTTTGAACTTGGCACGTACATCCTCTGCATTCTATCACCTATCTTTGCGTAAAGACAAGTGATTACATTATTTGTTGCACCATTTGCAGACAACTGATATGCACCAGCAGGAAGACTTACAGTCTGATTTATATCATTTGCGTAAATACAATTACCAGTACTATTACTTTCCCATACAGTATTTGTTTGTACATAATTTCCGTGTCCTAAACCTTCCACAAGGCTGATTGTTGCATTCTCAGTATGTGCCCAATGATTCCATCCATCAGAGAAGTCTGCATTCTCAAGATAATCGTCACTTGAAATCAAACGGAAATTATCTACGGCAACACGGTATGTGACATCATTATCCCATGTAGGACCTAAATATTGGCTATTATTTTCTCCATAGTTTACGCCTTGGACGTCTGAATAGAAACCGACTTCAACATCTGTACTTTCCTGAATATTGAACTCTAAAGTGTAACGAGATTCTGGTCCATAACAGAACTGATCAAATGTTTCATTACCTACCTTTGCGTAAATATGACCGATTCTGTCCATTGCAATCACATCAGCAGAAAGTACATAAGTACCCTTAGGGAGATTTACGACCTGACTGATTCTGTGAGTTTCCTGATCATTATTATTGCAACCTGTTCTCTCTGCACAAAGACCACTACCTTCAAATCCATTCTCACCACCACAGATAGAAGGAGAGAATCCATTATTTGTCCAGCCATAGTCCCAAGTACGAGTACCCTGTGGGAGTGCGAAGTAAGCGTTAGTAAGATAAGCATCTGCAATACCCTTGTCAGCATTAGTCTGACGAATCAGTCTGAAATTATCAACGGCAGAAATAACTTCGTCATCATTTAAGTCATCAACCACATATTTATATCCAACACGACACTTAATTGGCTCTGGAACAAAGAAAGTAAATGACTTATTGGTCTTTGTGTCTATATCAGACAATTCCAATGACCAAATATCAACATTATTTGTTTTAGAAATAAACAGTGTACTCTTACAATTCTTAGAAACAACATCTGCACTAAGTGTGTAGATACCAGCAGACAAGGATGTCAACGTCTGATATATGCGTCCTGTTGTTTTACCTTCTACGTTAAGACGATTACTGGTCATTCCACGCTGAACAGCATAAAAGCCATTACCTTCATATCCGAGAGAACCTTCTTTTTCATATCCTGCAACAGCACGTGAATAATTTGTTATTGACCATGACTTTGACCATGCATTAGTCTGGTGAATAGCAAAGTAAGGGTTTTTGATTATGTCGTCTAACACACCGTTATCAGTCATAGGAGTTATGGACTTTACAATAGACCATATCTCGCCTGTCACATCGGAATTCCATTGTACACGAACAGTGATATTTCCATTAACTGTATATACAGGAATATAGTATGTCTCAAGATTACCTGTCAAAGGTTCAGATTGACCTTCAACATATATATTTGCATTACCAGCATTACCTCTTCGTCCCTCTACCTCAACCAAATAATAGCTCTTTTTTGTCAATCCGACAATCTTAATCTGGTTATAGCTGGCACCATTGGTATTTGCTTCATTTGTATAAGCATACCAGCGGTCTCCAACCATGCTTGTCTTAATTGGAGTCTGCCAATATGCGCGCACATTTTTGCCTAAAGAGCTAAGCGACTGTTCTAAGCTACGTGCAGAAATATCATCATGCTGTTTCTTGGATATAAACTGCCAAGTGTTGTTCTCCTCATCTATTGAATACTGAACACCCTTACCATCCGACTGAAGATAATATTGACGCCTTGGTACTTTTTTTGTTATAAAAGAAATGTTATATATATTATTAACATCATTGTCGTCGTCTTCGATTTCTTCTATCTGCCAAGGCATCGTTTTTTCACCCCAAGTTGACATTCCACCAACCTCATAATATACATAGTAACGGGGATTATTGTTATAACTCAATTCTGCGTTGAGTTCATCTTCATCGAAATCCACATTAAACAATGTAGAATTTTCAATATCATCCTTTACTTCGCTAATTGCTGTAAGATAAGCATTGTACTCTTTCGTATCTCGCTTCAGATAGAAGTCACCAGAAATAGCCTTTTCTGGAGACCATGTAATCATATTACGCGCTTCAATATCATCTTGTGATGCAATAGCTTTAAGAGAGAAACATGCATCCACCTCATCTGTAGTATCAAAAGAAACAGTAATCTTGTTTCCTGTTACAGGCACCTCCAACTGGTACAACTTTGTCTGTTCTGTCAATGGCTCTGAATACACACCATTAGCTACAATCTTGGTAGTACCAGAACCAGTTTTCTTTGCGTATATCTCAAGAATATATGTTTCGTTGTTAATTCCAGAAACGGTAAATGAAGTACTTGTAGCTGTCAGATGCTGCTTTGTCATCCACATACTCTCGGCATCATCATATAT
>JAGCWG010000293.1 GCA_017961965.1 Bacteroidaceae bacterium
CATCCACAAGGAACCTGCGATAGCGTTCCATGAAGTATGTTGACGTGAGACGCTTGGTTGCCTTCTTCATCTGTGGGTCAGAGAATGTGAGCCATATCTCAGCCACCTCGTCTTCGGCAAAGAGTCCGTCGATACACTCTATATTGGTACGTAGGAATGCCACGTTCTTCATACCCTTTTCGAGTGCTTCCTTGGCACCATGCCACATACGGCTTCCCTTGATATCTACGCCAATGAAGTTGATGTCTGGGAATCGTTTTGCAAGTCCCACAGTATATTCACCACGACCACAACCAAGTTCGAGAACTATCGGATTGTCGTTGTGAAAGAAATCAGAATGCCATTTGCCTTTAAGAGCAAAGCCCTCGTTCTGAAGTTTCCAGAAAGGACACTCCACAACGAGGGGGTTCTCTGCCATGTCTGCAAATTTGGCAAGTTTACCTTTACCCATTAATGTTCTTAGTTTCGCAAGTGCTCAGCTTGAGCATGCGAGAGTTTTTGATTATTCTATTACTACTCGTGTCCAGCCGTGCTTGTCTGGTTCGATGCCATACTGGATTCCACGTAGCAGATTGTACAATTTTGTTGACACAGGTCCTGGCTTGTCTCCAAATACGTATGACTTGCCGGTCTCAAGGTCATCAATCTTTGAGATTGGTGAAATAACTGCTGCTGTACCACATGCTCCTGCCTCCTCGAACTCTGCAAGTTCCTCTTCTGGAATCTGACGACGCTCAACCTTAATACCGAGGTCTTCGGCAAGCTGCATGAGCGACTTGTTGGTGATTGAAGGCAGTATGGATGTTGACTTAGGAGTGACGTATGTATTGTTCTTGATGCCGAAGAAGTTTGCAGCACCAGCTTCGTCGATGTATTTCTTTTCCTTTGCATCGAGGTAGAACTCGCAGGCATATCCCAGTTCGTGTGCCTTCTGGTTGGCACGCAGAGAAGCAGCGTAGTTGCCACCCACCTTATAGATACCTGTTCCGAGAGGAGCAGAGCGGTCGTACTCACGTATGATGACGTAAGGGTTGGCAAAGAATCCTCCCTTGAAGTAAGGACCTACAGGAGTAACGAAGATGACGAAGAGGTACTCGCTTGCAGGGTGTACACCTACCTGTGCTCCTGTACCGATGAGGAGAGGACGAATGTAGAGTGTGGCACCGCTCTCGTATGGTGGAATGAAACGCTCGTTGAGTCGTACAACCTTATCGACCATCTCATTGAATTTCTCTGTTGGCAGTTCAGGCATGAGGATACCACGGCAAGTGGCTTGCATGCGTGCTGCATTCTCGTCGCTACGGAACACTCGGACCTTTCCATCTGGGCAGCGATATGCTTTAAGTCCCTCGAATGCTTCCTGGCCATAGTGCAAGCATGTTGCAGCCATGTGCATAGGAATAGTCTCTTCGGAGCAAGTCTCAATCTCACCCCACTTGCCATCACGATAGTAACAGCGTACATTGTAATCTGTCTTGTGATATCCGAATCCAAGACTTGACCAGTCCATTGTTTCCATAATAGTTTATTTTGTGAAGTTATAATTTTTTGCAAAATTAGCGTTTTTTACTACATGTTGAAACAAAAACACGTAAAAAAATCACTATTAGTTTTGAAAAAAAATTAGCATTCATTTTTTTTCAATCTTTAGGCACTTTTTTTTCGTCACATCAGTTTTTTGGCGTAACTTTGCACAAGTTTTGTAAGTAGGATATTTCACGTACAAATCGAAGTATGATATTTCACATACAATTCTAAAGGTAGTTAAGAGAAAATAATAAAAAATATTTTATAAAGTATTAGTAAAAAGATATGTTTAAAAACTTTATTGGTTACAATCTTGAAGCGGAGCGTCGTGACAAGAAGAATAGATTGCGTGAACTCAC
>JAGCWG010000294.1 GCA_017961965.1 Bacteroidaceae bacterium
CCTACTGCCACTACAACCTGATCAACGTCGATGGTGATGCGCTTGCCTGTATCAACAGGGGAGCGACGACCTGATTCGTCAGGCTCGCCAAGCTCCATGATTGCAAGTACAGCCTGCTTAACAGCACCGTTCTCATCAGAGATGTATTCAACTGGGTTGTGGAGTGTCTTAAACTCGATACCCTCTTCCTTAGCATGCTTAACCTCCTCGGCACGTGCTGGGAGTTCAGCATCAGAACGACGATATACGAGTGTTACATTTGCACCAAGACGCTTTGCCGTGCGGCATGAATCCATAGCAGTATTACCACCACCGACAACGAGTACGTTCTTACCAAGATTGATAGGTGTGTCGGTCTTTGGGTTGGCAGCATCCATGAGGTTCACACGAGTGAGATACTCGTTGGATGACATGATGTTGATGAGGTTCTCGCCTGGGATATTCATGAAGTTTGGCAGACCTGCACCAGAAGCCACGAAGATGCCTTTGAATCCCTGTGCCTCGAGTTCGTCAACTGAGATTGACTTGCCCACGATAACGTCAGTAAGGAAGTGAACACCCATCTTGCGGAGATTCTCAATCTCCACGTCAACGATAGCGTTTGGCAGACGGAACTCTGGGATACCGTACTTGAGTACACCGCCAATTTCGTGAAGTGCTTCGAATACATAAACGTCATAGCCCTTCTTTATCATATCACCTGCGAAAGAGAGACCTGCAGGACCTGAACCTACAACAGCAACCTTGATGCCGTTTGAAGGTGCTATGTCAGGAAGAGAGATATTACCGCTTTGACGCTCATAGTCGGCTGCGAAACGCTCAAGATAGCCGATAGCAACAGCAGGCTCGTTCATCTTCAGATGGATACACTTTGACTCACACTGCTTCTCCTGTGGGCATACGCGACCGCATACAGCAGGTAGGGCAGAGGTATTCTTGAGAACCTTTGCAGCTGCAAGGAACTGTCCGCGCTCGATGTTCTTAATGAATGAAGGGATGTTGATATTTACAGGACAGCCTTCTACACATGAAGGCTTAGCGCAGTCAAGACAACGCTTGGCTTCTGTGAGTGCCATTTCCTTTGTCAAACCCTTGTTTACTTCCTCAAGGCGTGTTGTTGCACGATATACAGGATCAAGCTCTGGCATCTTAACACGCTCTATAGCGGTACGCTCCTTTGGCTTCATGCTCTTACGGAGTTCTTCACGCCAAGGGGCATTGCGGTCGGTGAGTACCTCGATAGGATCGTTTGTTGGATCGTTGTCCATCACTACATCGGTAGTTTCCTTTATGCCGTTCATTATATCCTCATAGATGTGCTCCTCGATGTGCTCCATTTCATCCAGCTCTGCACGCTTGAAGGTACTCATGCGCTTGAACATCTCATCCCAGTCAACGAGTGCTCCGTCGAACTCAGGACCGTCGATGCACACAAACTTGGTCTTTCCACCGATTGTGAGACGACAAGCACCGCACATACCTGTACCGTCAACCATAATAGTATTGAGGCTGACATCGGTAGAGATGCCGTATTTCTGTGTCATAAGGC
>JAGCWG010000295.1 GCA_017961965.1 Bacteroidaceae bacterium
ATCGTGACAACTATTTTGCTGCTCTTAACTCAGCCGTTTTCAGCGATGGTTCATTCGTCTATATTCCACAGGGCACACGTTGTCCGATGGAACTATCGACATACTTCCGTATCAATGCCCGTAATACAGGACAGTTTGAACGTACACTCATCATTTGTGACGAGGGGTCGTACGTAAGCTACCTTGAGGGATGTACCGCACCTATGCGTGACGAGAACCAGTTGCACGCAGCTATCGTTGAGATTGTAGTCATGGATAATGCCGAGGTGAAGTATTCAACCGTACAGAACTGGTATCCAGGCGATGAAAACGGTAAGGGTGGTGTGCTTAACCTTGTCACAAAGAGAGGTCATCTTCGTGGTGTCAACTCAAAACTCTCGTGGACACAGGTAGAGACAGGTTCTGCCATCACTTGGAAATATCCGTCTTGCATACTTCAGGGTGACAACTCACAGGCAGAATTCTATTCTGTAGCCGTGACCAACAACCATCAGGTAGCAGATACGGGAACCAAGATGATTCACATCGGCAAGAACACACGTAGCACTATTATATCTAAAGGTATAAGTGCAGGCAAGAGCCAGAATTCTTACCGTGGACTTGTGAAGGTGGGAACAAAGGCAGATGGTGCTCGCAACTACTCAAGTTGTGACTCTCTCCTCCTTGGTTCAGAATGTGGAGCACATACATTCCCTTATATGGACATTCACAACAATACAGCCACAGTAGAGCATGAGGCTACGACTTCAAAGATTAACGAAGAACAGCTCTTCTACTGCAACCAGCGAGGCATCTCGACTGAGGAAGCTGTAGGACTTATCGTGAATGGTTATGCTAAGGATGTCATCAACAAGCTCCCTATGGAGTTTGCCGTTGAGGCTCAGAAACTCCTGAGTGTAAGTCTTGAGGGTACTGTAGGATAGCCCCCTAACCCCCGAGGGGGGCAGTCATCATGAAAAATGATGTTTGCATTTTCGGGGAAAACACTAAGCCATTCCCCCCAAACCGAATGGCCACCCCTTTTGAGGGGTCGGGGGGCTTTATGTTAGAGATAAAGAATTTACATGCCACAGTCAATGGCAAAGAAATATTAAAGGGAATTGACCTCACTATTAACGATGGTGAGATTCATGCCCTCATGGGTACAAATGGTGCTGGAAAGTCAACACTCTCCAATGTCATCGTTGGTAATCCTGCTTACGAGGTTACAGAAGGTAGCATCACCTTCAACGGCAAGGATCTTCTTGCCATGAAACCAGAGGAACGTGCACACGAAGGTATATTCATGTCATTCCAGACTCCTATAGAGATTCCGGGAGTGAGCATGACTAACTTCATGCGTGCCGCTGTTAATGCACGTCGTCAGGCTAAGGGTGAGGAACCACTCAAGTCAACAGACTTCCTCAAGATTATGCGTGAGAAGCGCAAGCTCGTTGAGATAGACCAAAAGCTCATGAATCGTTCCGTTAACGAAGGATTCTCTGGTGGTGAGAAGAAACGTAACGAGATTTTCCAGATGGCTATGCTCGAACCTACGTTCTGCATCCTTGATGAGACAGACTCAGGTCTTGATGTGGATGCTCTCCGTATCGTAGCCGAGGGATTCAACAAGCTCCGCACATCCGAAACAAGTGCCATGGTCATCACTCACTATCAGCGTCTTCTTGACTACATCAAGCCAGACATCGTACATGTACTTATCGACGGCAAGATTGTCAAGACTGGTGGACCTGACCTTGCGCTCAAGATTGAGAACGAAGGATTCGACTGGATTAAGGCGGAGATAAGTTTATAAGTCTTTGAGTTTTTAAGTTTGTAAGTTTTTATGTTCTTGAGTTTGTAGTTTTTTTAGTTATGTGTGTTGGAAGATAATTCCCGTATCAATAACTAAAAAACTCCCGAACCCAATAAAAAAAAACTCAAAAACTTACAAACTTAAAAACTCAGAGACTCAAAAACTCAAATTATGAAAAGTGAACAGCAATATATAGAACTCTATGGTGAGGTAAGCAACCTTATCAAGCAGAAGAGTTGCGACGTTATGAACAATGTTCGTGATGCCGCATTCGCTTCGTTTGAGAAGGTGGGATTTCCTTCCAAGAAGGTGGAGCGTTATAAGTACACGGATGTGGATGCTTATTTTGCCCCTAACTATGGTGTGTCATTCAACACACTTGAGGTCAAGCCTTCAAAGTACGTCTTCCGTCTTGCCGAGTCACCAATAGACCTATCAGAATACTACAACACAATAGCAGATAATAATGACGGCATCACAGCCCTCAATACTGCCATTGCTCATGATGCCTTGGTCATTTACGTGCCAAGAAACACGAGAGCCGAAGACCCTATACAGGTTGACAACTGGCTTCGCGGCAACACGTCAACAATGGTAAACCGTCGTGTCTTGGTCATTCTTGATCAAGGTGCTGAGGCTACTATCATAATGAATGACCATGCCGAAGACAAGCAACGCTTCCTTACGACACAGGTCATGGAGATATTCTGTAAGGACAACAGTCATCTCGACATCTATGAAATAGAGGAGACAACTCCACTTTGTAGCCGTTTCTCAAACGTATATATAAATGTGGAGCGCGACTGTACGGTCAAGCATAACAGCATAACTCTCTACAACGGTCAGACACGCAACCTTTGCGATGTGGTGCTCAAAGGTGAGAACTCTGAGGTTACACTCAATGGTTGTGCCATAGCAGGTGGAAGCCAGCGTATTGACAACAATACTCTCATCGACCATCGTGTACCTAACTGTACATCCAACGAACTATACAAGTATGTCGTAGATGATAAGTCAGTAGGAGCATTCGCAGGTAAGATTCTTGTTGAGAAGGATGCCCAGAAGACGGTAAGTCATGAGACCAATTCCAACCTGTGTGCATCTGCCGACGCGCGTATGTTTACTCAACCTATGCTTGAGATATATGCAGACGATGTGAAATGTGCCCACGGCTCTACCGTAGGTGTCATGGATGAGACGGCTCTCTTCTATATGCG
>JAGCWG010000296.1 GCA_017961965.1 Bacteroidaceae bacterium
AAGCAGGAGATAATATACGGCTGTCAGGAACGAATCAAGATAAAGGCTGAACTCATAAAGACATCAAGCGACTTCTATACCGAATACGAAGGACTGGCTAAGTACATACACCAGTTAGCCGAGACAGAAACATCTGCTTCGGCACAGAAATGGGTGGAGTCGTTCGACAAGCAGGCAGCTTGTCCTAAGTGTAACGGAGCACGCCTCAATCAGGAGGCACTCCACTTCCGTATTGTTGACAAGAACATCAACGACCTTGCCAACATGGACCTTGGCGAGCTGTACGAGTGGATAAACACGGTAGAGGAAAAGATGTCGAGCAAGCAACAGAAGATTGCAGCCGAGATAATAAAGGAGATACGTGCACGTCTGTCATTCCTCCTCGACGTGGGACTTGAATACCTGTGTCTCAACCGTTCATCCATGAGTCTTTCGGGTGGAGAGAGCCAGCGCATAAGGCTTGCCACACAGATAGGATCCAAACTCGTGAACGTGCTCTACATACTTGACGAGCCAAGTATCGGACTTCACCAGAGGGACAACGTGCGTCTCATCAACTCGCTCAAGACTCTTCGCGACGAGGGCAATACAGTCATCGTGGTTGAACACGACAAGGACATGATGCTTGAGTCCGACTACATAGTCGATATGGGTCCTATGGCAGGAAGAAAGGGAGGCGAAGTCGTGTTCCAGGGTACTCCAAAGGAGATGCTCACCAAGGACACGCTCACAGCTCGTTACCTTAACGGTCTGAAGCAGATAGAGATTCCTGCCGAGAGACGTAAGGGTAATGGCAAATACATAAGCATCATCAACGCCACGGGCAATAACCTGAAGAACGTGAGCGTCAAGATACCACTCGGAACTCTTACCGTCGTGACGGGAGTGAGCGGAAGCGGCAAGTCAACCCTCATCAACGAGACGTTGCAGCCGATACTCTCACAACATTTCTACCGTTCGCTCAAGGACCCTATGCCTTATGAGTCATTCGAGGGTATAGAGAATATTGACAAGGTTGTGAATGTTGACCAGTCGCCTCTCGGACGTACTCCACGTAGCAACCCAGCAACATACACGGGCGTATTCTCCGACATCCGTTCACTCTTCGTCGAGATGCCAGAGAGTAAGATGCGAGGCTACAAGCCAGGACGTTTCTCGTTCAACGTGAGCGGAGGACGATGTGAGACGTGTGGAGGAAACGGCTACAAGACGATAGCCATGAACTTCCTGCCTGACGTACTCGTTCCTTGCGAGACGTGCCACGGCAAACGCTATAACCGTGAGACGCTTGAGGTACGCTTCAAGGGTAAGTCAATAGCTGACGTGCTCGACATGACCATCAACCAGGCGGTTGAGTTCTTCGAGAACCAGCCAAGCATCCTCAACAAGATTAAGACCATACAGGATGTAGGTCTCGGCTACATCAAACTCGGACAGCCTTCATCCACCCTCTCTGGAGGAGAGAGCCAGCGAGTCAAGCTTGCCACGGAACTCTCCAAGCGTGATACGGGTAAGACGGTATATATACTTGATGAACCGACTACAGGACTCCACTTTGAGGACATCCGTGTACTCATGGGCGTGCTCCAGCGACTTGTGGATAAGGGCAACACGGTCATCGTGATAGAGCACAACCTCGACGTAATAAAGATTGCCGACTACATCATCGACATGGGTCCTGAAGGCGGACGTGATGGTGGACAGGTCATGGCAACGGGTACTCCAGAGGAGGTTGTCAAGGCAAAGAAGGGCATCACATGGAAGTTCATCAAGGACGAACTTGAAAGCAATTCATAATTCATAATGCATAATTCATAATTATAGACACCCGAACACGGTTGAGAGGAACAATTATGGATTATGAATTGAAAATTATGGATTATGAATTGAAAATTATGAATTATGAATTGTGAATTATGAATTAAAAGGTAAATGATTTATCCGAATACTTTCGAACAAAAGATATCATTCGACATAATACGACAGGACTTGAAGGAGTTGTGTCTCTGTACCCTTGGACAACAAAGGGTGGATGAGATGACATTCTCCTCCAACCATTCGACAATAAAGCGCAGCATACGACAGACGACGGAGTTCATGCGTATCCTGCAAGAAGAGGATTTCCCTGACCAGAACTTCTACGACGTGCGACAGTCGCTCAAGCGCATAAGGATAGAGAACACGTTCCTTGAAGAACGAGAACTCTTTGACCTACAGCGTTCGCTCGACACGATATGCAAGATTGTATCGTTCCTCGGCAAGTCGGTAGATGAAGAAGGCGAGATTCCTTGTTACGTACAACTCAACGCACTCACCAAGGATGTGCAGACATTTCCACAACTCGTCAGACGTATAGACCAGATACTCGACAAGTTCGGCAAGGTGAAGGACACAGCGTCCCCTACCCTCATGATGATACGTCGCGAACTGGCAAGTACGGCAGGAAGCATATCACGTACCCTTGCGTCAATCATGAAGACTGCCAAGGGCGACGGAGTGATAGACAAGGACATCGCTCCTACCATGCGTGACGGACGACTCGTAATACCTGTTGCTCCAGCCATGAAGCGAAAGATACGAGGCATCGTGCATGACGAGTCAGACTCAGGACGTACGGTATATATAGAGCCAGCCGAAGTGGTAGAGGCAAACAACCGCATACGTGAACTGGAGTCGGAGGAGCGCCACGAGATAAAGCGCATACTTCTCGAATTCACGGCTACGGTGCGCCCAGAAGTTCATGAGATAATGAACAGCTACGAGTTCCTTGCCGACATAGACTTCATACGTGCCAAGGCGAAGTTCTCCATTGCCACCAACGCCATAGAGCCTGTCATAGAGGAGAAGCAGATGATGGACTGGTGCATGGCTGTGCATCCGTTGCTCCAACGTTCGCTTGCCAAGCACGGACGTAAGGTTGTTCCTCTTGACATAGTGCTCAACCACAAGCAACGCATACTCCTCATATCCGGTCCTAACGCAGGAGGAAAGTCCGTTTGTCTCAAGACAGTAGGATTACTCCAGTACATGGTACAATGCGGAATGCCCGTACCTATGGCAGAGAGCAGCAAGGTCGGAATATTCAAGAGCATATTCATAGACATAGGCGACGAACAGAGTCTGGAGAATGACCTCTCTACATACTCTTCACACCTGTTGAACATGAAGAATATGATGCGAAGTGCCGATGGCGCGAGCCTCATCCTCATCGACGAGTTCGGTACGGGTACCGAGCCGCAGATTGGCGGGGCAATAGCACAGGCTGTACTCAAGCGTTTCGTCAAGCGTCATGCCTATGGAGTTATCAATACCCACTACCAGAACCTCAAGCATTATGCTCAGGAAACGGACGGGATGATTAACGGAGCCATGCTCTACGACCGTCAGCAGATGGCACCTCTCTTCCAGTTGCAGATAGGCAACCCAGGTTCGTCATTTGCCGTGGAGATTGCTCGCAAGATTGGTATTCCAGAAGACATCATAGCTGATGCTTCGGAACTCGTGGGACAGGAATACATCAGCTCGGACAAATATCTGCAGGACATCGTGCGCGACAAGCGTTACTGGGAGAACAAGCGCCAGACCATTCATCAGCACGAAAAGCAGATGGAGCAGACGAATGAAGGTTACGAGGCAGAGATAAAGAAGTTGCACGACGAGCGCAAGGAGATTATCGCCAAGGCAAAGGCTGACGC
>JAGCWG010000297.1 GCA_017961965.1 Bacteroidaceae bacterium
GTAGTGTTTGACCCACGTAACGTGGTATGCGTCATGATGGTCAGTGGAGGTTATCCAGAGGCTTACGACAAAGGTTATGAGATAACAGGTATCGAGAATGTGGAAGGTTCAGTTGTTTTCCATGCAGGCACAGCTCTCAAGGATGGTAAGGTGGTCACAGCAGGAGGACGTGTCATTGCAGTAAGTTCATACGGTTCAAGTAAGGACGAGGCCCTCACCAAGTCATTCACTGAAGCTGCCAAGATTCAGTTCGAGAAGAAATACTTCCGTCGTGACATTGGTAAGGACTTGTAAAGTTACAGAGACAAAAATTTATATTATGATGGCAGGTACATGGTTGTGTACTTGCCATTTTTTTTGCTGCTATCCCTTGCTTTTTTAGTGAAGTTGTGGATTTGAAATTGTAAAATAATCGCAAAATGGATGTGCAACTTTGTTATTTGAAATTATTATTGTGTGATTGTTTTTATGTTTTTTTTAATGTTTTTTCATGCGTTTGCATGTGCGCATGGTTGCATTTAAATGCTGTTGCATTAATGCAATCATCAATAATACAAAATGATACATTTTTTATTCACGCAATAGCGTATAAAAATAATATGATTAAAATTTGTGTCCAATTTATATAAGTTATACCTTTGTAGTACAAAAAAGAAACGAATAACGCTTTACAAGCGAAAAGATATACATTTATATTTAATGTGACTCAACTATTAGGAACATTCTCTTGTTATTACAATCTCTGTATGTGTACCCACATACCTATATAAAATAACAAATTCCCGATATCCATAAATATGCTACCCCCCCAATTGAATCTTTTTCTAAATAAGTCACCTCATTAGTACCCCCATCTAACTCTAATGAATACTTATTTAAAGTCCAAAACCGTGGTTCCATCATAAGATGAATACCACGGTTTGGTTTTTTTATTGCTCTTTCCCTTCGGAAGTACGGGCAACATATTGCTTCTTGTTTCCCGCTTATTCTTTATTCTACATCTTGTAGAAGGCAGTGAATGCCTTGATGCAATAGATATGGTCATTAACATTGCCAGTCTCGCGTACGGAGTGCATGGCCCATATCGGATTGCCCATATCTACTCCTTTGACAGGGAGTGATGATGCGAGAATATTACCGAGGGTGCTTCCTCCTGCTACGTCGCTATGGTTTACGAACTTCTGGCAAGGAACGCCTGCTACTTGACATATATTAGCGAATATGGCGGCTGAAACGGCATCACTTGCATACTTCTGTGAAGCATTGAACTTGATGACAGGTCCTCCTCCCATCTTTGGATGGTTGGTTGGATCCATCTTTTCTGCATAGTTAGGATGCCATGCATGAGCATTGTCCGCGGAAATCATAAAGGCGTTCTCAACAGCACGGTAGTAGTCGTCAAGCGTTCCTCCCTGGCTGAGCACAATACGCTGGAGGACATTACTTAGGAATGGACTTCCTGCGCCTTGCTTTGTCTGCGAACCTGTCTCCTCATTGTCGAAGATGGCAAGTACTCGTGTAGTATCAGCTAAGCTGTCTTTTCCGCTATCCAAGAGTGCTTCAAGACCAGCATGAACCATACTGAGGTCATCAAGTCTTCCAGCTGATATAAACTCATTATTCAAGCCAAAGAGACATGCAGGTGTTGTGTCGTACAGATAGAGGTCAAAGTCAATAATGTCCTTTGCATTTATGCCTGCTTCCTTCTCAATAATGTTGATGAGAAGATTATTACTCTCAAGTGCATTGTTGATGATACCTAATACTGGGAGCATATCCTTTTGCTTGCTCAGGGCAACTCCATCGTTTACTTGGCGATTGAAGTGAATGGCAAGGTTTGGTATCTGCAACAAAGGACGTTTGATGTGTACGAGGTGTGTGGTAGGGTGGAGGGCATCGTCAGAGCGTGTTATTACCCTTCCTGCGAGGCTCAGGGGACGGTCAAACCATGTGGACATGATAGCACCTCCATAGAGTTCGGTGTTAAGTTTCACGACACCGCCTTCACAAAGCATCTCAGCGTTAGGCTTGATACGGAATGTTGGAGAGTCGCAATGAGCACAAATCATGTGGAAGCCAGCATCAGCAAGAGGCTTCTTTCCAATCTCGAAAGCGTATATTGACGAATCGTTCTTTGTTACATAGAATTTGTCACCAGCCTTTATTGCCGGCATCTTGTCTGTAGCGTTGAACTTCTTGTAGCCTGCTGCATCCAATCTCTTTGCTATGGAGGTCACGGCAAGGAAATTGACTGGAGAGTCGTTAAGGAAATTAAGTAAACTATTAATCATACTATCTAATTTTATGTAAAATTTATAATTTATACCTCCGGATAGATTTTGTTCCGAAGGCATAAATTTAAGGGTTCTACAAGAAAGAGTGTGGGTGATGATTTTTCTCTACCACGAATTACACGAATAAACACGAACTTTCAATCCTCTTGTTTCATTACACTAAGACAACATGTGTTGTCAACGAATAACACGAATGCCATTCGGATTCAAATCGTTGTAACAGATTCGTGAAATTCGTAATTGCACGAGCAATTCTTCGTGTAATGGAAACAGCCGAGAACCACCAATTTCGTGCAAATTAGTGTAATTCGTGGTTAAAGAAATACCCACACAGAATCTTGTAGAACCAATTTAAGATTAGAGATTTGAGATTCTCAACGGATTATTCCCAATAAAGGATTTCCTTATTGATGTCCCACTTGTGGTCCTTAGGGAAATCATCACCTTCCCATGCTTTCTTGCTTGTCCACTTCTCTGCAGGATCTGTCCAGAATGGATCGGTTGCAGGAAGTCCGAGTGGCATGAAAGCGAGTGAAGTCATATAGAGGGAACCATTGTTGGTGTACCAGTCAGCAACATTAGGGTGTGAACCGACGAAACCAATAGTGAGGAATCCACCCTTGTTATAGTTACGAGACAGTGGAGATGCTTTCTTTGATGGATTTTCCACCTGTCCATAGAACATACGGTTGGCA
>JAGCWG010000298.1 GCA_017961965.1 Bacteroidaceae bacterium
ATGGAGGTGAGCAGCCACTCTGTAGTACAGAACCGTATCGGTGGACTCCGTTTCGTGGGAGGTCTCTTTACTAATATCACACGTGACCACCTCGACTACCACAAGACATTCGAAAACTACATCAAGGCTAAGAAGCTGTTCTTCGATAATCTTCCTGCCGATGCATTTGCCATCACTAATGCTGATGACAAGAACGGTATGGTAATGGTACAGAATACTAAAGCTACTGTCAAGACATATTCCGTACAAAGTCCAGCAGACTTCAAGGCTAAGATTATCGAGTGCCACTTTGAGGGAATGTACCTTGACATCAACGGTAAGGAAGTGGGAGTACAGTTCATAGGTAAGTTCAACGTAAGCAACCTCCTTGCCGTATATGGCGCAGCCGTAATGCTTGGCAAGAACCCACAGGATGTGCTCGTAGCACTCAGCGCGATGAAGCCAGTAAACGGACGCTTTGAGGCACTTCGTTCTCCATCAGGATATACAGCCATCGTGGATTATGCCCACACACCTGATGCACTTGAGAATGTACTCAACGCCATCCACGGTGTGCTCAACGGCAAGGGTAAGGTCATCACCGTATGTGGTGCTGGTGGTAATCGTGACAAGGGTAAGCGTCCGCTCATGGCACAGGAAGCTGCACGCCAGAGTGACAAGGTTATCCTCACAAGTGACAACCCACGCTTTGAAGAGCCAGAGGACATCCTTCGCGACATGGAGGCAGGTCTCAGCGAGGAACAGAAGCAGAAGTCAATAACCATCGTTGACCGCCGACAGGCAATCAAGACAGCATGTATGCTTGCACAGCCGGGTGATGTCATCCTTATCGCAGGAAAGGGTCATGAGGATTATCAGATCATAAAAGGTGTAAAACATCACTTCGACGATAAGGAAGAAGTGAGAGCTTGCTTCTAAACAGCCCCCTAACCCCCGAAGGGGGCAGCCATTCGGGTCTTCTCCCACAATGAAACAATACTTATTGTATAAAGACTCGGTTGTGTTTTGCTAATCGGGGTTAACATGATTAAGCCATCTCCCCCCAAACCAGATGGCCACCGAAAGAGTTGTGAATTATGAGTTGTGAGTTTTGAGTTAGTGTTTTACCAAACTTAACTTTTTAACTTATACTTTTTAACTTTTAACTCCGAAGGTCGGGGGGCTATATGTTATATCATCTAAGTCAATATCTTAAGGAACTTGATGTTCCAGGAATGGGAATGCTCGGGTATGTGTCTTTCCGCTCACTTATGACACTTATCCTTTCGCTTGTCATCTCAATGGTGGCAGGTGAGTATTTTATCAAGTATATGCGTCGTCGCAAGCATATAGAGGAAGCACGTGATGCATCCATCGACCCATACGGAGTACAGAAGAAAGGTGTGCCTTCAATGGGTGGTGTCGTCATCCTTGGAGCAGTACTCATTCCAGTTCTCCTCTTCGGAAAACTTACGAACGTGTACACCAACCTATTGCTTATCACCATCATCTGGTTCGGTCTTCTCGGATTCTTAGATGACAAGATTAAGCTTGGCGGTAACAAGGACGGTCTCTCCCCACGTTACAAGATGCTCGGACAGCTTGTGCTCGGAACAATCGTAGGTATTACCCTCTGGATGAGTCCACAGGCAGTTGTACGTGAGAACGTAACTCGAGAGATTGGTCATTCTGAGGTTGTATATCATAAGAGTGAGGCTCGTAAGTCAACAGTCACAACCGTGCCTTTCCTCAAGAACAACAATCTTGACTACAACGCTCCTTTCAACTGGATAAAGAACGGTACGACAAAGCGTGCGTGTGGATGGATTCTCTTCATCCTCGTCACTACATTTGTCATTACAGCCGTATCAAATGGTGCAAACCTCAACGACGGAATGGACGGTATGTGTGCAGGTAATTCTGCCATAATAGGTGTGGCACTCGGAATACTTGCGTATGTGTCTGGACATATCCAGTTTGCAAGTTACCTCAACGTGATGTACATTCCTGGTACGGAAGAGGTCGTTGTATTCCTGTGTGCCTTTGTGGGTGCACTCATCGGATTCCTTTGGTACAACGCCTATCCAGCCAAGGTGTTTATGGGTGATACGGGTAGTCTTGCCATCGGTGGTGTTATTGCCGTTACAGCAGTAATAATACATAAGGAGCTTCTCATCCCAATACTTTGTGGTATATTCCTTATGGAGAGTATCAGCGTCATCCTTCAGGTATATTACGCGAAGAAGGGTAACAAGCTTGGCAAGAAGTGGAGGGTGTTCAAGCGTGCTCCATTCCACGACCACTATCGTCATAAGATGGAGCCAGACGTGAAGTACCTCATCAAGAAGCCTAATGGTCTCCTCTTTGAGTCTATGATTACTACACGCTTCTGGATTGTTACAATCATTCTTGCAGCAATCACAATCCTGACGCTCAAGATTAGATAATAGTTAGTAATGAGGAATTAGTAATGAGGAATGGGCAATTACTAATGGGAAATGAATAATAAAAGCCTTTTCATCTGACGTCATCAAGGTGATGATTGAATGGATGATGAGGAATAAATAAATTACAAACAAAAAGGGTGTGTCGATTGACATGCCCTTTTTGGTTATGGTTATGTTTAAGATACTTACGTTCGGAAATAAAAATGAATAATTCATTTTGTTTTTCGCTTTCTTATTCGTAACTTCGCACCAAATTGGTAAAATGCACTATGAGCAAAAAGAAAGACGAAGAAGAATTGGAAAATGAGGGCGTTGGTGAAAACGAACGCTTGGACGAACCTGAAGAGGTGACAGATACAGAGATGAATGAGGACGATGATGCCACTTCTGAGACTGATGCCGAGGAAGAGGATGTTGTTGTCGAGCCTGTCGTACCTGGTATGCCTCCTAAGAGTGACTATGACCCGTCAAAGATGGGTGACAGTATCACTCATCATCTTAGCGGAATGTATCAGAACTGGTTCCTGGATTATGCAAGCTACGTAATCCTTGAGCGTGCCGTTCCTCATATCATGGATGGACTGAAGCCTGTACAGCGTCGTATCCTTCATTCCATGAAGCGTATGGATGATGGTCGCTACAACAAGGTTGCCAACATCGTGGGTCACACCATGCAGTTCCATCCTCATGGAGATGCGAGTATCAAGGATGCCCTCGTACAGATGGGTCAGAAAGAACTGCTTATCGACCATCAGGGAAACTGGGGTAACATCCTTACGGGTGATGATGCAGCAGCAGGACGTTACATTGAGGCTCGTCTCAGTAAGTTTGCTCTCGATGTGGTGTTCAATCCTAAGACTACAGATTGGAAACTGTCTTACGACGGACGTAACAAGGAACCTATTGCTCTCCCTGTTAAGTTCCCTCTCCTTGTTGCACAGGGAGTGGAAGGTATTGCCGTAGGTCTTAGTTCCAAGATTCTTCCTCATAACTTCAACGAGATATGTGATGCAGCCGTGGATTATCTCTACGAGAAGCCTTTTGTACTCTATCCTGACTTCCTCACAGGAGGTAGCATAGACGTGTCAAAGTACAATGATGGTCAGCGTGGAGGTAGTGTCAAGATACGTGCCAAGATTGAGAAACTTGACAATAAGACTCTCGTCATTCGTGAGATTCCTTTCAGCAAGACAGCCGAGTCACTTATCGACTCTATCACCAAGGCTGTGGAGAAGGGTAAGATTAAGGCTCGTAAGATTGAGGACAATACGGCTGCCGAGGTAGAGATACTTGTTCATCTTGTACCTGGAGTGTCAAGCGACAAGCAGATTGATGCACTCTATGCCTTCACGGATTGTGAAATCAGCATCTCACCTAACTGTTGCGTCATCGACGAGCGTATGCCTAAGTTCCTTGGCGTAAGCGACGTGGTGAAGAAGTCCGTTGACTATACAAAGTCACTCATCAAGCGTGAACTTGAGATACGTCGTGACGAGATACTTGAGATGCTCCACTTTGCAAGTCTTGAGAAGATATTCATTGAAGAACGCATCTATAAGGGCAAGGAATTCGAGCAGGCACCAGACATGGATCATGCTATCGACTATGTTGACAAGCGACTCGAACCATTCAAGGAGCAGTTCATACGTGAGGTAACACGTGACGACATCCTTCGTCTTATGGAAATCAAGATGGCTCGCATCCTCAAGTTCAACAAGGATAAGGCTGACGAGCTTATCGCCAAATATAAGGCAGAGGTTGACAGCATCAATAAGGACCTTGCAAACCTCGTGGAGGTTACAGCCAACTGGTTCCGCTATCTCAAGGAGAAGTATGGTGCTGAGCACCCACGTCTCACGGAAATTCGCAACTTCGACACTATTCAGGCAGCGACTGTAGCTGAGGCTAACCAGAAGCTGTACATCAACCGCACGGATGGATTCATCGGTACTGGATTGAAGAAGGATGAGTTCGTATGCAACTGTTCAGATATTGATGATGTCATCCTCTTCTACCGTGACGGTACTTACAAGGTTATGAAGGTGGCTGACAAGGTATTCGTTGGCGAGACGGAGAAGTCAAAGAAAGAGAAGCGCAAGGCTGAAATCATACATGTAGCCATCTTCAAGAAGAATGACTCACGTACAATCTACAACGTGTGCTACAAGGATGGTGCGTCTGGTGTGTCATACATCAAGCGTTTCAATGTTACAGCCATGACACGTGACCGTGAGTATGATGCTACCATGGGTACTCCTAAGAGCCGTATCACTTATTTCTCAGCCAATGCCAATGGTGAGGCGGAAATCATCAAGGTTACGCTCAAGCCATACGAGAAGATCAAAAAGCTCACATTTGACAAGGACTTCTCTGAGATAGCTATCAAGGGACGTGCCTCAAGAGGTAATCTCCTTACGAAGAACGAGATATTCCGCATTCAGCTCAAGGCTCATGGAGGCAGTACACTCGGCGGTCGTAAGGTATGGTTTGACAAGGACATCCAGCGTCTCAACTACGATGAACATGGTACATACCTCGGTGAGTTCCACAACGAGGACCAGATACTTGTGATACTCGACAATGGAGAGTTCTACACAACAAACTTTGACATCAACAACCATTACGAGCAGAATATTGCCCGTATAGAGAAATATAATCCGCACAAGGTATGGACAGCCGTCCTCTGGGATGCAGACAACCAGAATATGCCTTACATCAAGCGATTCCTTATGGAGTCATCGTCAAAGAAGCAGAACTATCTTGGCGACAATCCAGACAGCAAGGAGATTCTCCTTACCGACACAGTATTCCCACGCTTGCTCATCAAGTTCAACGACCCTAATGTCGCACGTGCTGACGAGGAAGTGGATGCTGAACAGTTCATTGCTGTCAAGGGCTTCAAGGCTAAGGGTAAACGACTCACTACATATCCTATCGGAAGCGTTACGGAACTTGAACCTACGCGTTTCCCAGAACCAGAGGAGGAGTCTGAAGACTCTGCCGAGGAAGTGCAGGAGATAGTTGACCCAGATGAGGGCAAGAGCGATAGCGACATCCGCGACGAGCTTACAGGACAGTTGAAACTGTTCTAAGAAGACCCACCCTAACCCTCCCTATAGGGAGGGGATTGGGGAGTTACTCAGAATGGATGTCAAATCAGGTGGATGTCAAATCTATCATTTCAAATTTATGCGTTCCGATATTATCCGGAGGCATCGATTTGAAACTTGAGATTTGAGATTCTTTTAATTGTGTTAGTATGGTAAAGAATATTTTTCACTTTTCTCTTTTCACTTTTCACTTGAAGAAGGTGCTCCTTGGCACACTGCTTCTCTTGTCTATCCATTCCTTTGCTCAGGACAGGATG
>JAGCWG010000299.1 GCA_017961965.1 Bacteroidaceae bacterium
ACCGAGGTAAAAGTTGATGTGCCTAATCAGACAGTCACAAACTTGGCTACTGGCCATTCTGAGCATTTTGAGATAAACTCTTACAAGAAGTATGGTCTCATGAATGCATACGACGACATCGACTTTCTTCTTGCTAATCAGGATACGATTGAGGCATACGAGAAGAAGTAATGTTCTCTCTCAAGCTTATGCTTGAGTCACAACTCATACAGAATTAAGCAAAGAAAAGATTGGGCAAGATACTAATCTTCAATCCTTCAAATGATATGGCGCTTGCCGCCAATTCATTGTCTTATTTCCCTCCTCGGCACATACAGCAGATGGAAGAAGACCTCGCTCTTCTCCCCCTCTGGTGGGCTGAGGAGGGAGATTGCGTGTTGACGCCTGCCAATGTTGTCTATCGTGTTGAGACTGATGGTACGCTTTCCTTGCAAGAGGACACATCTGTACTTGCTCGACTATGCGCAGATTCAGAAGGCTCTTCTCCTTTCAATATATGGGGATGGTCGTTGGCTCTCCGCCACCGTCTCCTGCATTTAGGCATACCAGAGTCATATCTGCCAAGTAAGGAACTGATAAGTGAATATCGTAATCTTTCGTCACGTGCCTTTGCTGCTGAATACATACATCAACTCTTTGATGATGCTGACCGAGAAGGATGGAGCAGCCGCCTTGTCGGCAGAGGCATGAGGGTGCTCAATAGCTTTACCGAGCCTGGCGAAGCCGATTCTTCATTCTTCATTTTTCATTCTTCATTTATTTTCAAGACACTTTGGTCGTCATCAGGTAGGGGCGTGTTTGTTTATACGCCAGATACTCCGTTCAATGCTGACAGGGTTACATCTGCCATACGTAATCAGGGGGGCATACTCGTGGATGATTTCTACGAGGACAAGCTCCTCGACTTTGCCCTTGAATTTGAGACTACCGATGCTGGCACACATTTCCTTGGCTATTCTGTATTTGAGGCTTCCACGTCAGGAAGCTATGGCGGTAATATTGTGGCAGCTCAGTCACGCTTGCGTGAACGAATCCTGTCCACAGGCATAGGTGCGGAGTTACTCGATAAAGTGATTGACTATACCACACGCATGCTCGGTTCGCTCCTTGCCGACAGTTACCGTGGCGTATTTGGTGTGGATATGCTCATCTGCCGTCATAAAGGTGATATCGCACTTCATCCATGTATCGAGATAAACCTTCGTCGTAACATGGGTATCCTTGCCATAGACGTGTACCAACGTCTGGGTGATAATGCCACCGCCATCCTTGCTGGCAATCCATCACATGGTTTCTGTGCACAAGTATCAGACGGTAAACTATTTATTGGGTTGGGAAAAAGATAGATTATTTTTTGAGTTTTTATGGGGATAAGTCTGTTTTAAACACAGAGGACGCAGAGTTGTTGAGGTTTTGAGGTTTCAGGTTATCGGGTCGTTACACTTTCAGGTTTGATTGTTTTCAGTAACAGGTATCAAACCAGATAACCTAATAACCTCTATAGAAATTCTCTGTTTCCTCTGTGGGCTCTGTGTTGAACATCTTCACCGCGAGACAGGTATCAAAACTGAACTTATTTTAACAGCTTGAAAATGGTTTCTGCATATCTCTTGAACCCTTCTTCATTTGGATGTACATTGTTTGAAGGAAAGAAATATTCCATGTTGCAAATGTCAATACCCAGATGTTCCACAAGGTCTAAATGCTCTATGTTATACCTTTTGCAGATGTTCCTGTGTATTTGTCTCAGAGCCTCCTGTGTCTTGTATGTGTTTGACTCAACAAATTTTTACTTTGACCAACTGCCATCTGCATTTCTGTATTCGTCAGAACTATAATCCACCGACATCGAATATGGTGTTACGAAGTATATCTTAGCTGTAGGTAATTCTGTCTGGAGATATTCAACTAACCCTTTGTAGATGGAATACAGGCTTAAATAGCTCTGCCATTTGGAAGGGTCGTTCCATTCGTCTTCTGATGTTCCCATGAAGTACCTATACACATTGCCAGAGCCTTGTGAGTCCTGTATGGTTGCTGTCAATCCGGTAGTACCACAATCAACGTTCGTCACTCTCTTTGCCGTGGAGGTATAATAGCAAATGCTCATGCTGTTGTTCCCAAGGTTCAAGTCTGTCGTACCAACTCCAAATGACCATTTAAGGATTTCGTTGATTGCATCATCCACTGACATGGTCTTGGATATTTCCGTTGCATACTTCCCTCCGTCCCATGTTATGGTAATGGTTCCATCATTTATTATTTCGCCATTGAATGTTATTTTACTTCCAAATACGTCGCCTACACTCTCGTAAGGAAATGCAAGGATAGTACCTTTCTTTCTCTTTGGTTTATCGACAGTTTCCAGTATCTCACTGAAATGTTCTGTTACATGTTTCTGTAGTTCTGTTGCTGATGTTATTGGCAACTTAATCATAATTTTTTGTGAACGCATGAATGGAATGGTGTCTATATTATCTTTACTATCGATATAAACTTTA
>JAGCWG010000300.1 GCA_017961965.1 Bacteroidaceae bacterium
AGACTTCCTTCTTCGTAAGAAAATGAAAGATTACAAGAGAAGCAATAATCAACAAAGAAAACAGCCAAGCCAAATCCAAATACATAATTTCTGTTAATGTACCTATGGCAACCAATATTGCTGAAAAAGAAAGTATCTTAATGACATTCAAGGAAACGTATTTACAGATTTGTCTTGTAGGCAAAGTCCTTGACACGATTGGCTTGTCTTTCTTCCTAATTTGCTGTTGAAACTTTGATATTTTATTTGATTTTTTCTTACCCATCTACCAGTTAGAGTTTTTATGATTAAAGTCACACAAGATGTGCGTTCTTTCGAAATATTTTGCAAAGAAAAACAAAAAAGGCGAAAGCACAAAGGAAAAGCAAAACGAAAAAGGCTATGACTCGCATCTGAGCCATAGCCTTTTCAGCTTTTAACTTTTAATTTTTAACTTTTAACTCTTGCATCACGAGAAACGAGTGATGCAAGCTATGCTTCCCATCCGAGAGCACTTGCTCCGAGTACGGCTGCATTCTTGTCCATAAGACCTGAGATAAGGAACTTAGCCTTGCCACGGAAGATAGGAAGAACGCTCGCCTCGTATGACTCACGGATTGGCTTCATGATAAGCTCGCCTGCACGACAGAGTCCTCCGAAGAAGATGTAAGCTTCAGGACTTGAGAATGCTGTAAAATCGGCACATGCCTCACCAAGCATCTTACCAGTGAAGTCGAATATCTCCTGTGCTACAGCATCACCCTTGCCTGCTGCTATGCTTACGTCAAGAGATTCAATCTCTTCGGCTGGCTTCTCACGGAGAAGTGATGGGCGGTCGGTATTGGCAAGAATCTCACGTGCTGTACGTGCTACACCTGTGGCAGAACAATAAGCCTCAAGGCATCCCGTACGTCCACATCCACACTTACGACCTTCCTTGCCACGTACCATGATGACGTGTCCAAGTTCACCTGCGAAAGCATCATGACCATAGACAAGCTGTCCATTTACGACGATACCAGAGCCTACGCCTGTTCCGAGAGTGATGACAATAAAATTCTTCATGCCCTGAGCCACTCCGTATGCCATCTCACCCATGGCAGCAGCATTAGCATCATTAGTAAGCTTTACACCAAGTCCTCCGAGTTTCTCGCTGAACATCTTAGCAAGAGGCACAACGCCTGTATGTCCCCAAGAGAGGTTTGGAGCAAACTCGATTGTTCCGTTATAATAATTTCCATTAGGCGCACCAATACCCATTCCCTGAATATTATCAAGTCCGCCTACACGAGAGATTACACCATTAAGACACTCGGCACCAGCATCCACGAACTCTTCTGCCGTAGCATACTTCTGTGTCTTTATTGAATCTTCAGCAATTATGTTTCCGTCCTTATCGACGATTCCGAAAACGGTGTTTGTACCTCCGAGGTCAACACCAATAACGTATGGTTTCATTTTGATTTTTGTATTAGGTTTGTACTTTTACATCAGCAAAAGTACAAAAAGTTTGAGTAAACCAATTAGATTCTATAAAAAAATGACTATTTTTGCACGAAGTTTAAGTTATTTCTAAATATTTATCAAGGATGAGAAGATTACTTGCAGCCATAATGTGCATATTTGCAACCTTTGCAGCCAATGCACAAGAGCCAATAAGCATCGACCTTTGGCAAGACGGTCTGCCAAACAGCAATGGCATAGACAAGACTGAGCCATACGACGATTCAAAGCAGAACTTCAAACCTAACATCAGGGTGTTCCTGCCTGAGAAGAGCAAGGCAAACGGTATGGCTGTGCTGTGTCTGCCTGGCGGTGGATATTCTCATCTTGCCACAGGTCACGAAGGCTACGACTGGGCACCATACTTCAACGACCTCGGATTTGCGTTCGTGGTACTCAAGTACCGAATGCCACACGAAGTGACAGACGTACCTATCAGCGATGCAAAGGAAGCCCTCCGTATTGTGAGGGAGAATGCTGAGAAGTGGGGAATCAAGCCTAACAAGGTTGGCATCATGGGCTCAAGTGCAGGTGGACACCTCGCTTCAACAGTTGCAACACATAGCCTTCCGGGTACAGAACCAAACTTTCAGATACTTTTCTATCCAGTGATAAGCATGGATTGGAATTACACTCACAAGTGGTCACGCCTGTTCCTCATAGGAGAGAAACCTACAAAGGAGATGGTTGACCTCTACAGCAACGACCTTCAGGTGTCATCCAACACACCACCAGCCATACTTCTGCTCTCAGACGATGACAAGGTTGTTCCTTCGCCAAACAGCGTGAACTACTACCTCGCCCTACGTCGTCACAACGTGCCAGCCACGATGCACATCTATCCTTCGGGAGGACACGGATGGGGATGCAGAAAGGACTTCAAATATCACAAAGAGATGATGGCAGACCTTACGGCATGGCTCAAGACTCTCAAATAACGCAAACACTTTATGTTAAAAAATAACAACATATACTACAAGCCACGCAAGCGGCTTATGCTTATCTATACCGGAGGTACAATCGGTATGATACGCAACCCAGAGACAGGAGCACTCGAGACATTCAACTTTGACCATCTCACCAGGCATGTTCCTGAACTCAACCAATTTGACTACATACTTCACAACTACCAGTTTGACCCTCCTATCGACTCGTCAGACATGCAGCCTTCATTATGGGCAAAGATTGTGAAGATTATCGACTATAATTACGACAAATTCGACGGTTTTGTGATTCTTCACGGAACAGACACAATGGCTTACACCGCATCGGCACTCAGCTTCATGCTTGAGAACCTCGGAAAGCCAGTCATACTCACAGGTTCGCAGCTGCCTATCGGAGCACTCCGAACAGATGGTAAGGAGAACCTCATAACAGCCATCGAACTGGCAGCCGCACAAGACAAGGACGGACATCCAATCATACAGGAGGTATGCGTATTCTTCGGTCATCAACTCTTCAGAGGAAACAGATGTACGAAGTCAAGTTCTGAGAGCTTCAACGCATTCTCTTCGTACAACTATCCAAGCCTTGCTACGTCGGCTATCAACATACATTTCAACGAGGCGGCTATCTACCGCACTCCACACACAAGTCCTTTCAAGGCACACACCGAACTGAGCACAGAGGTTATCGCACTATCGCTCTTCCCTGGCATCCAGCAGCAGACCGTAGAGCAGGTGTTTGCCATGAAGTGCATCAAGGGAATCGTGTTCCGTGCCTTCGGTTCGGGCAATGCCCCACGCCAGCAATGGCTCATAGACGCCATACGCAAG
>JAGCWG010000301.1 GCA_017961965.1 Bacteroidaceae bacterium
TCAGTACTTAGTCAATACTTCAAATATTAACGAACAACACTTAATGTTTAGAGTGTGTGCGTTTAGAGTTTTGCATCTATCATATACATTTGTTTGTTAGAGAAACTCCAACTTAGGATTCAAAACTCATAACACTCAACTATCTCCTGAACTCTTCTGGTACTCTTGCCTCGCTACGAAGGTTCTCGATTATTTCCTCGAAACGTCTGCGGCCGAATACTGGGTCAAGCAATCTCCAACGCTCAAGCATCTGTGCCTTGCAGAGATAAGCATAGACAGCCTCAACAGCAAATCCGTCCATGAATGTTCTGTCATCAAGCCACATCCATCTGAGAGCATCTATCTGACGTTCCTTTTCTACAGGATTGTCACAATCCACAATCTTCATCAGAGCAGACACATAGTCATATTCACGACTGAGGTCAAAGTCCTTTGCCTTGCTCACGAGCAAGGTGTCGTACAAATCGCCTTCTCCCACAATGAACTTGGAAACATCCCATCCCTGCTGACGCGCGATAAGAGCTGTGAGTATATTTGATATATTGAGATTCAGTTCTGCCCATTCGGCAACGACATCATTCTTCGCTTCCTTGAGATAAGTCCAGTAACGGCTCATGAGGGCATCGTCAGCAAAGTAGTCAGCCTCATCCTTGCGCTCATCATATTCACGGACGAACTCTGCAAAGAATGTAGGATAACGTGGGTCGTCCTCAAAGAACACCTCCCTTGCATCCTCAATCATATCTTCGAGTTCCTCACGGGTATAGTTGCCCACCTGTGGCAGGTCGCCTGTCTCGCCCTTTATGATGCTGAGAAGATTGCGGCAGTCACCCTCAAGGAAGAACATAGAGAGGATACGTGCGTCCGACTTGGACACTCCTTGTTCCTCTTCGAGCAGTTCCTTTATTTCCGCTACGGAAATAATCTTCTCTCTGTCATCCAGCTTGAGAAGTGGGAGCCCCGACATTAAACAATAAAAGTTACCCATTTAATTCATTCATAATTCATAATTCACAATTCATAATTGAAGGTTACCACCAGTAGCCACATTATAAACTATGTATTACTTAATTAATTCATAATTCATAATTGAATGTCTCTCGTGCGTAGCATAATTACGCATTAAGCATTATGAATTATTAGATAATCATCTCTACGAGCTGTGTACGAAGGAAATTCTTGAAATAATTCTCGAACTCAGCCTCACCAAAGTTTACCTTATATGCTCCATTAGCTGGCTCTACGGTAAACAAAGTCTTCTGACCATTGACCTGTTCAATAGTCACACCCTTGTCGAGGAGTGCCTTTGCCTTCTGTGCAAAAAGAGCCTTGAGACTGTCAGCATCTGCAGTAGAAATCTTGATATCCTCCTGAGCGCCCCATGACTCAGCAAGCTTAAGCATAAACTCATTCATGAAAGCCTTGTCGCCAACAACCTGTGCAGTTGTCTCCTTGACAATCTTGTCGCCTACCACATTAGCCACCTCGCTCTTGAGAGCGTTGAGAGCCTGCGAAGCATACATCTTGATTTCTGCCTTAGTGTTGGTATCGAGTGCGCTGGCGTTCTTCTTAGCATCTGCTTCAACCTGAGCAGCCTTAGCCTGTGCATCAGCAATAATCTTTGCTGCCTTAGCTTCTGCGTCAGCAATAATTTGAGCAGCCTTAGCATTACCCTTCTCAACTCCGTCGTTGAGAAGTTTCTCTGTCAGTTCTTGATTCTTATTTTCCATCTAATTGATTTATTTGATTTATTCCTTTCTTTATATATATTATGAACTTGTACTAATCTGTCGTTTGGCGCAAGTTTCTTGTTATATGATTTCTCTTGTTACGTTTTATATTTTATATTTAGGTCGATAACAATTGTGTTACGACAAGAATGCTTCCTGAAAACAAATTGTCGTGTCATAATGCATTATCTAAATCCGATATCTTTTATGTTTGCATGGCAAAGTAAATGTTTTTTTTCATACGATGTACATCTTGGCGCAAAAAAATGAGTTTTCAGATGAAAAAAAGCACTTTTCAAACAGAAATACTGAAAATAGACAAACAAGTTCACCCGTCCATTTTCTGTTTTACTTCATCTACACCCTCTATCTCATAGAGAGCATGCATGCAATGTATGAGTTCATTGACTGAATGAACAAAGAACGTCACAGTACATCTGGCGATGTTATCCACACTTTCTGTATTCAGACTCTCTATTGACAGATGCAACTCCTGAGTGATACGTTGCAATATGTCCATCAAGAGATGATACCTGTCTATTGCCGTAATGTCAATAGTAACAGGATATACGGAACGCATATTCTCCCTAAACGTGTATTCCACCACGGAGTCGCCATACTTTGAGGCATCACGTATAATCTCTGGACAACTCCTCTTATGTATCATAAGATTGCCGTCATCACCAAGGAAACCGATTGTCTCATCACCTGGCAGAGGGTGACAGCACTTACATCTGCATACACCATCGCCTTCCTCATTCTTGAGTTCACGGAGTGCACTCTTAGCCTTGTAACTGCTCGTATACTCCACCCAGTCAGGTCGCGCCATAACCACATCCACCACACCAATCTCCACACAGTCACCACGCTTCAAGGTTGTCTTCAAGGAACACAAATTACCATTGATACGTGCATACTTGGCATGAAGACCCAATTCCTTGTCCAGTTCGAAGGCAAAATCTATCGCCGTAGAACCTTTCGGGAGGATGAGTGCCATACCCTTAGGTGTAAACACCATTACATCGTCATAATAGAGAGTGGTAGCCACATTCTCCATGAATCCCATCTGACCGTTGCTGTCTGCGATGTCCTTCAACACCTGCTGGAACTTCTTTATCCACTCGTCTATGTTGCCGTCGTTAAGACCTGTCATACAACCGAGCTTGGAACTATCCACCATATTCTTTGAGCATATCTGCACATCCTCCCATACACCCTCTGCGGAAAGCAACATCACATTAAGACTCTGGTAAGAATTTTCCTTTGCCTGGTCAATAAGATTGTTGAACGAACCAGCCTTTTCCTTGAATACATCCGTAAGAATACTGTATATCTTAAGGCATACATCCTTCTCCGACACACAGCACTCCCCCCTGGTGAAAGTCACACGAACATAATATCTGTTTGGCACGTGTATAAAGTCACATCCGTTCTCTTTCATCCTTCGCCAAATACTATAAGGACGGCGGTAATAGACCTCAGCCAAACCCTCTATGTTGTTCTTTTTGAGTAACTCTCCAATGGTATTAGTAAATGTATCCAACCTCTCCTTATTGTTCAGCATATCGGTATTGAGGCTTTTCACTATGTCGAAATACTGATGTGGACAACGATACTTGAAACTCAGGTTCTCAAGGTCGGACTTCACGTCAAACAAACCAAGTCTGTTGGCGAGAGGAGCATAGAAGTAATCCGTCTCACCAGCAATCTTCATCTGCTTGTCAGGACGCATACTTTGCAAAGTACGCATATTATGCAGACGGTCAGCAATCTTGACCATCAAGGCACGAATATCATAGTGAATAGAGCCAAGCAACTGCTCATAGTTATCCACCTGCTTTGAGTTCTTGTATCTCGATTTCTTCTTTTTCGTAACCGTATCAACAAGATAAGCCACATCTTCACCAAAACGTTTTTTAATGTCATCATTCGTATATTCCGTGTCTTCCACCACATCATGCAAGAAAGCCGTCATGACACAATGTGCGTCAAGTTTCAGTTCCTTGGCAGCTATGAGAGCCACCGCAATAGGATGAATAATGTAAGGTTGTCCAGTCTTACGCTTCTGATTCTTATGTGCTTCATTGGCGAACTCGAAGGCGCTCTTTATCTGAGCAAGTTCATCACTACTCACTCGCTCTGCCATCACATCATACACTTCCTGTACAGCCTGCTGAATATTCGTTATCTCACTATCATTCATAATACACGATTTTAAGATTTGACAAAATTATGAAAAATTTATCATTTACAACATAGTAATGAGCAAAAAAATAACATGGAAAATTTTTTCATTATTAAATATCATAAATTTACCACAAAGCTTTAGCCCGACTAAGCCAATTATCCTTATTCATTCATGTCCATTTATTCGTTACGCAAAAAAATCCACTATGGGTTCCAAGTGCTCACTGTGTTTTAACATCATAATGGTATAAGAAATTAAGGGCATTAAAACTCATTTTGCAGTTTGTTTTTTTATTTCTTAATTTAAAAATGTCTATCTTTGCACCGTTTAATTAGAAAGTAAGACATGAAAATAGTAATACTCGATGGATATACAGTAACACAGAACGATTTGAACTGGAAGACACTCGAAGACCTTGCCGAGGTGGAGGTATATGAACGTACCGCACCAGAGGACGTGGTGACACGATGTAAGGGGGCAGAGATGGTTTTGACAAACAAGGTCGTTCTTGACGCAGCGACTCTCAATATGTTACCACGACTGATGTACATCGGCGTACTTGCCACAGGCTACAATGTTGTTGACCTTGAAGCAGCCACACGCCAAAGTATCGTGGTGACAAACATCCCGGCATACAGTACTAACAGCGTGGCTCAGATGGTATTCAGCCACATTCTCAACATAGTGAGTCGCGTTGACCACTATGCACGTGCAAACCGCAAAGGCAAGTGGAGTAACTCGGAGGACTTCTGCTACCTTGACCACAAACTCTTTGAGTTGGCGAATAAAAAGATTGGCATCATCGGTCTCGGAAACACGGGTATGGCAACAGCAAACATTGCCCTTGGATTTGGCATGAACGTACTTGCATACACCTCAAAGGATGATAATGACCTACCTGAAGGAATACGCAAGGCGACTATGGATGACCTATTTGAGTCAAGCGACATCATATCACTCCATTGCCCTCTCAACGATGAGACGCACCACATTATCAACGCAGACAACATTAAGAAGATGAAACGGTCTGCCATCATCATCAATACAGGACGTGGAGGACTTGTGAATGATAGCGACCTTGCAGACGCTCTCAACAACGAGCAGGTTTACGCCTACGGAGCGGATGTTATCACTACAGAGCCTGTACTCGCCGACAATCCTCTCCTATCTGCCAAGAACTGTTTCCTCACTCCCCACATCGCTTGGGCAACACGTGAGGCACGCCAACGTCTCATCAACATCTGTACGGACAACATAAAGGCTTTCATAGACGGTGAAGCGATAAATCAGGTCAATAAGGAAGTGTGAGAAATTATAAATTAAAAATTCAGAATTCAAAATTCGGAATTGAATGTCCGTTGCGTATATAAAGCTAACAAATCGGCAGTAAATGTCTTAGAGAAAACGTGCAACCATAATTTTGAATTCAGAATTTTGCATTCTTAATTATAACAAAAACAGCCATCAGGTTTACAAGAAACCTGATGGCTGTTTTTGTTAGATATCTTCCTCTGTTGTGTTCGCACGCACACGTGATAGTGTCTCAGGTGTCATCTGTAAGTATGAAGCAACATAATGGAGAGGTGCACGACGCACGATGTCAGGATTCTCTCTAAGAGTACGTAGATAACGTTCCTTTGCACTCTCAAAGCGGATGACATCAGCCTTCTGCTGAGAAATTATGAGCGAACGCTGTTCTATGGCAAAGATAAGCTGACACACCTCGAAAGAAGTACTTGCCCACTCAAAGAGTTCGTCATGAGGAATACCATAAAGCATTCCAGGTTCAAGCATCGAAATCTGTATGCGTGAAGGTTCACGCAGAAAGAAACTTTCGATACATATTACCATATCACCTTCGTGAGCGATGTACTCTGCCACAGTCAATTTCTGTTTGTGATAAGACTGTAGGACAAGACCATGCTCCACATAATACATATAGTCACACACCTCACCCTCGGACAAGGCATTGGCACCACGGAGCAGTTTTCGTGGAACAAGCATATTAGCGAAACGTTCCATAGCTTCCGGGCTTAATGTCACATTGTAACTGCGACAAATTTCTCTTGCTACATCTCTTTTCTTCTCTAACATAAAAGCTTTATTAAGATAATCGGTTAATAGTATTTTTATTAGTTCGGTGAATGTGTAGGTTTTATTGTGAGTTCGTAAGTTCTTTACGTTCTCTCGCGGATTTCACATGGTAAAGATAAAAAAAGTCTTAATACTGTCTTTCGCCGAAGATTAGGCTGCCAACACGAACCATCGTACTGTGCTCTTCCTGTGCTATCAGATAGTCACCACTCATTCCCATTGAGAGTTCCTTGAACCAAGGAGCATCGGCAAAGAACAGGCTCTTGATGTTCTCGAATATCTCATGAGCGTAGCGGAACTCAGAACGTATCTGAGCCTCATCGTCCGTGTTTGTAGCCATACACATAAGACCAACGATACGAACATTGGCGAGTGTCTTCCACTCCCCGACTCCGAGCATTTCCGTCAGTTCCGCAGGGGCAAAACCGAACTTGGTCTCCTCCTGTGCAATGTGCATCTGCAGGAGACAATCGATGACACGACCAGCCTTTTGTGCCTGACGGTTAATCTCGCTGAGAAGCTTGAAAGTATCAACTGAATGGATAAGGCTGATGAAAGGAGATATGTACTTCACATTGTTTGTCTGCAGATGCCCGATAAAGTGCCATTCTATGTCCTTAGGAAGAGCGTCATACTTAACCGTTAGTTCCTGCACATGGCTCTCGCCAAACACACGTTGACCGGCATCATATGCCTCCTGCAGCACCTCAACTGGGTGATACTTAGACACGGCAACAAGGCGCACGCCCTCATGGAGCGAGGCCTTAACCTTGTTCAAATTCTGGCTTATCATTCTGCTTATCCTCCTTCTGCGAATATGGGAACACGTCAAGAATCTGTGTTTCTGTAATTGCAGCAACCTCATAGTCGCCCATCGTTCCCTTCATACCTTCCTCGAAGTTTGCAAGCGCATCTGCAATGTTACCAGCCTGAACGAGGATGGTTGAAGATGTCTTCTTTTCAGTCTGAGTCTTATCGTCGAATTGGGTGAATACACACTTTACCTTGTACCACTTGTCGGCACTCTCCATCTCGCTTGGGAACAACTCAGAGTAGCGGGCACGCTTGATGTTGTCCACCTCAAGCGGACCGTTGGCACAATATGGAGTAACCTCATCTATAATACGTGACTCAGCCTCCGTGAAGTTGAGAGCATCGACAAGATAAGTCTGAGTTACTTTCTGAGGAAGGTCTTTTCCTTCCACCTGCTTTTCGAGCTTTACCTTACACTCGAACCAGCCATTTATTATCATATTACTATCAGTTTTTTATTTCGGTTTAACTAAATCGGTTCTTTTGACCGCAAATATATAAAATCTATGTCAATAAATAACGATTTGGTCAATTATTTACATCTTTTTCAAGAAAAGTTTCCGATATTTGCCAAAAAATACAGATAACAAAGGATAATCTACAACAATTCTATTGACAAAAAACAAAAAAATAATTGATATAAAACAAAACTAAAATGAAGAAGTATCTTTCACTTGCCATCATGGCAACTATAGTGTCATTCTCAGCACATGCAGAGAATGATATTAACAAAGAGGTAATTGAGGCAGAAACAGAGAACGCTATAGACATAGATGCAGCAGAGCCATCAGGCTTCCTCACATCTGCACTTAACAGTAGTGTAGAGACTGCTATGAATGATGATGTTGAGTATGGTCGCAAGGTGACAGCCTACGCAAGTGCACCTAAGTTTGGTGGATATGTTATCGGCAAGTATTCTTATTCTGACAAGGATGGTGCACATGGTGGTGACGGATTCAACCAGCGTCTTATCCGTTTCTATGTTGACGGAACAATCTTGAACGACTTCAAGTATCGCATTCAGGTACAGACTAACAATGACAAGTTCCACATGAAGGACTTCTTCATTGAGTGGCAGAAGTTTGAGTTTGCCAAGATTAAGGTAGGTCAGTTCAAGCGTGCTTTCGGTTTCGAGAATCCTATGAATCCTTGGGATATCTCTACTGGCGACTATTCTTACTTCACAAAGAAGATGACTGGCGACTACAAGGATGATGCTTGGGGTGGCGGCGGTCGTGACCAGGGTATTCAGTTGCAGGGTGACTTCCTCAAGAGTGGAGAAGATTATCATAACCTCATCCACTATCAGGTAGGAATGTGGAATGGTGAAGGTATCAACAAGAAAGATGAAGACGGAAAGAAGGACTTTATCGGTACTATCCAGTTCCAGCCAGTCAAGGGACTTGTCATCGGTGCATTCGGATGGACAGGTGAGTGTGCAGGTGAACAGCGCGACCGTTATGCCTTTGGTGTTAAATATGATAGCAAGGCTGGTCTGACTGTACGTGGTGAATATGGACACAGCCATTATACAAGTCGCAACGACGATGCATGGTATATCGTTGTAGGCCAGCCAATCAACAACTGGTTCAAGGTTTCTGCACAGTATCAGACATATCGTAAAGGCAAGTCATGGGGCGATGCTCAGTGTACATACTCACTCATTCCAGAGTTTCAGTTGCACAAAAATCTTAAGTTCCAGATTCAGTACAACTACAATAATTTCCGTGGTTCAGCAGACAGACATTTCAATGAGGTCTGGGCTGAGACATACTTCAGATTCTAATAAGAACTAAGCGAAGTAGTTTCACAAACCAAAGGAAAGTAATTAGCAATGAGTAGTGAGTGATACATGTATCACAATTACTTCGATGCAAAATAAGCACTACAAATTGCATATTATCACATAACAAATAA
>JAGCWG010000302.1 GCA_017961965.1 Bacteroidaceae bacterium
ACTGGCTTGAGTTGCTTGCTCATTTCTGTCTCGTCAATGATGTTGTTTGCAGAAATATTGATGCGACGGACGAGTAGGTCGGGATTGACAATCTTGTCGTAGAGCGCCATGATGGCATCGATAACCATTCTTGATGATGATGTGTGTGTGCCAAGCTTTGTCGTACCGTTTGCATGTTTAGGTACTTGCCGTCCGTAGTGGTCAATCCTCACCTCGCCGCTGTACTTTGTCCTTATTGTCTGGTCTTTGAGACTTGTTGTGTCAGAGCTTATACAGAGTGCAAGTTGGTTGGTTACCATCCTTTTTTCAACGAGTAGTAGGGCAATGTTGCCTGCCATTTCTTGCACCACGATACGTGCCTTGGTAAAGTCGTAAGGGCATTTGAGCACCTGACCTCTATTGAGCGAGTGTGTTGTTGGACGGTAAGCCTTGATGTATTCCATCGTGCATGGCTCGTACCCCCACGCGTGGTCGATAAGCAGTTCGGCGTGTATGCCAAACAGCTTGTGCAGCAAGGCTTCGTTCTCGATGGACATACGTGCCAGCTTGCCCATGGTGTCTATGCCGTAAAGACCAAGGCGGTATGCCGTTCCATGACCTATGCGCCAGAAGCTTGTCAATGGCTTATGGTCCCAGAGAGTCTTGCGGTAGCTCATTTCGTCAAGCTCTGCAATACGTACGCCGTCCTTGTCTGCAGGGATGTGCTTGGCAACAATGTCCATTGCTATCTTACATAGATACAGGTTCGTACCGATGCCAGCCGTGGCAGTTATACCAGTGGTCCTCAGTACATCTCGTATCATCGTCATCGCAAGTTCGTGGGCGGTCATCTTATACGATTTTAGGTATGCAGTAGCGTCTATGAACACTTCATCCACGCTGTAAACGTGCATATCCTCTGGCGCGATATATTTGAGATAAACCTTGTGAACCTTTGCACTCACATCCAAGTAGTGTGACATTCGCGGGGTGGCAACGATATAGTCAAGTCTCAGCTCTGGATGTGCCTTTAACTCTTTGTCGTTGTAAGAGGCACCACGTAAATTGCCATTGTTTTCAACTGAACGCTGGTGGTTAACCTCGTTTACACGTTGTACGACCTCGAACAGACGTGCTCTGCCACTTATTCCATATGACTTGAGTGATGGTGTTACAGCCAGACATATAGTCTTCTCCGTACGACTCTTATCTGCCACTACAAGATTAGTGGTCAGAGGATCAAGCCCTCTATCCACGCATTCAACCGAGGCATAGAATGATTTCAAGTCGATTGCTATGTATTGACGTACAGTTTGCTGCATTGTTTACGAAGTAACCTTATTCTTTTGGGGTGTAAAGATATACAAAAATATTGATGTCTGCAAAATCGAGTGATGAAAAAACAATAGGTATGTTTACCTCTGTAAATACATATTGTTAAGAACGAATAAAGGTGTCAGGGCACGTTGCCTTGACACCTTTTATAATATTTGTACCATTCGTTTAGAACTCTGCTGTCTTTGGAGTACGTGGGAATGGGATAACGTCACGAATGTTCTGCATACCTGTAACGAAGAGGATGAGGCGCTCGAAACCGAGTCCGAAACCGCCGTGTGGGCAAGAACCGAACTTACGTGTGTCGAGATACCACCACATATCCTTCATAGGGATGTTACGTGCCTCAATCTCACCGATGAGCTTGTCGTAGTTCTCCTCACGGACAGAACCGCCGATAATCTCACCAATCTGTGGGAAGAGTACGTCTGTTCCCTGTACAGTCTCTTCCATGACCTTACCGTTATATACAGGCTTCTCATCATCAATCTTCATGTAGAATGCCTTGATTGCCTTAGGGTAGTTGGTCATGATGACTGGCTTCTTGAAGTATTCCTCTACGAGGTAACGCTCATGCTCAGATGCGAGGTCGTCGCCCCAGTTACATGGGAACTCAAACTTCTTGCCGTTCTTGATTGCCTCCTGAAGAATCTCGATACCCTTAGTGTAAGGGAGACGTACAAACTCTTCCTTAAGCACTCCTTCAAGACGCTCAATAAGTCCGTTGTCAATCATCTTGTTGAGGAATGCGAGGTCGTCCTTACAGTTGTCGAGAGCCCACTTTACGCAGAACTTGATGAAGTCTTCCTCAAGGTTCATGAGGTCGTCAAGGTCGATGAAGCAAGCCTCTGGCTCAACCATCCAGAACTCTGCGAGGTGACGAGGAGTGTTGCTGTTCTCAGCACGGAATGTAGGACCGAAAGTGTAGATCTGTCCGAGTGCTGTTGCACCAAGCTCTCCCTCAAGCTGACCAGATACTGTGAGTGAAGTCTGCTTTCCGAAGAAGTCATCATCGTAGATGATAGAACCGTTCTCGTCCTTCTTGAGGTCGTAGAGATTCTTTGTAGTAACCTGGAACATCTGTCCAGCTCCCTCACAGTCTGAAGCTGTGATAAGTGGAGTGTGGAAGTAGAAGTAGCCATGCTCATGGAAGTAAGTGTGGATAGCCATAGCCATGTTATGGCGAATACGCATTACTGCTCCGAATGTGTTTGTGCGGAGGCGCATGTGTGCATGCTGGCGCATATACTCGAATGACTGTCCCTTCTTCTGCATAGGATAGTCGGCAGGACACTCACCGAATAGTTTGATGTCTGTAGCCTGAATTTCTACAGCCTGACCTGAACCGATTGATTCAACCATTGTACCTGTTACGGCGAGACATGCACCAGTTGTGATGCGCTTGAACATTTCAGCGTCGAACTTCTCTACGTCAGCTACGACCTGAACGTTATTTATGGTTGAGCCGTCGTTCATAGCGATGAAGTTGACAGCCTTGCTGCCACGCTTTGTACGAACCCAGCCCATTACAGTTACCTCTGCTCCATAATCTCTTCTTTGGAGGAGGTCAACAATCTTTGTTCTTTTCATTTGACTGATATTATCATTATTAAGCTCCAGATATTTCGGATGAGCCGAAATAACTAGAGCTTAATTCTTTACGTTTGATTATTCGAAGCTTCCCATGTGGAGCATAGCAACTTCCTGCTCAGTGAGGTAGCGCCAGTCACCACGCTTGAGTCCCTTCTTTGTGAGGCCTGCGAACATTACACGGTCGAGCTTGCATACTCTGTAGCCGAGGCTCTCGAAGATACGTCGAACGATACGGTTCTTACCGGAGTGAATCTCGATACCAACCTGCTTCTTGTCTGTGTCTGAAGCATAAGAGATTGCGTCTGCGTGGATGTCACCATCCTCAAGAGTGATACCTTCTGCAATCTGCTGCATATCAGCTGCTGTACAGTTCTTGTCGAGTGTAACGTGGTAAATCTTCTTCTTGAGGAACTTAGGGTGAGTAAGCTTAGAAGCAAGGTCACCGTCGTTAGTGAAGAGAAGAACACCAGTTGTGTTACGGTCAAGACGACCTACTGGGTAGATGCGCTCGCGACAGCAGTTCTTAACGAGTTCCATGACAGTCTTACGCTGCTGTGGATCGTCAGATGTTGTAACGTAATCCTTTGGCTTGTTAAGGAGTACATATACCTTCTTCTCGATAGATACGAGCTGATCGTGGAAGTGGATTTCGTCTGTACGCTGTACCTTTGAACCAAGTTCTGTAACGACGTTACCGTTTACCTTAACGACACCTGCCTGAATGAACTGGTCAGCCTCACGACGTGAGCAAACACCAGCGTTTGCAAGGAACTTGTTAAGACGGATTGGTGCATCTGGATCCTCGATGTACTCCTTGTACTCGATACGCTTCTTCATGTTGTACTTAGCGTTTGGATCGTATCCACCACGCTGACGGTTGTTATATCCGCCACGACCCTGCTGGTTGTATCCACCACGGTTGTTGCCACCCTGATTGTAGCCACCGCGACCGCCTTGGTTATATCCGCCACGGTTGTTGCCACCTTGATTGTAGCCACCACGGTTGTTGCCATAGCCACCTTGGTTGCTATTGTATGAAGGACGCTGCTGATGGTATCCGCCCTGACCATTGTCATAGCTTCCGCCTCCGTAGTTTCCTCTGTTGTTGTTATAAGATGGACGCTGTCCTGCGTTGTAGTTTGGACGACGCTCAGAATTTCCACCTTCATCGCTTCCACCGCCGAAACCAGCTGGACGGAAACCACGGTCGTTATTTGAATTACCACCGTAAGTTACACGCTCGCTGCTTCTGTTGAAGCGAGGACGCTGTGGACGGTCTCCACGACCATTAGAACTATAACCATTCTCACGGTTACCATAAGAACGATAGCCCTCGCGACCACCGTTTGCACTTTCAGAATTGCTTTCTGCAGGAGTTCCCTGCCACTCTTCTAATTCGCTCATAATAATACGTAATAATAATAAATTCTTTTCACCCGAAATAAAATAGGATTCTAAAGTAGCGGGCTATTAAAATTTGTAGTTAAAAAATTAAGTGTTTAGTTTGTTGTTTTTTTTGCTGTTACATTCCTGTGTAGGAATGTGGAGTGATTGCACGTAATTCTGCCTTCACGCTCTCTGATACGTTGAGTTCTTCGATGAATGTCTTGATAGACTCTTCTGTGATTGCAGAGTTGGTACGTGTAAGTGCTTTGAGTGCCTCGTATGGGTGTGGATAAGCCTCACGACGGAGGATTGTCTGTATTCCCTCGGCACATACTGCCCAACACTCGTCAAGATCGCGGTTGATAGCTGCCTCGTTAAGGAGGAGCTTGCGAAGTCCCTTGAGGGTTGACTGAATAGAAATAACCATGTGACCCATTGGTACGCCCACGTTACGGAGAACTGTAGAGTCTGTAAGGTCACGCTGGAGACGGCTTACAGGGAGTTTCTGACTGAGGAATGAAAGGATGGCGTTTGCCATACCGAGGTTACCCTCAGAGTTCTCGAAGTCGATTGGGTTCACCTTGTGAGGCATAGCAGAGGAGCCTACCTCACCAGCCTTAATCTTCTGCTTGAAGTATTCCATGGATACGTACATCCAGAAGTCGCGGTCAAGGTCAATTATTATTGTGTTGATGCGCTTCATGGCGTCGAATACGCCACCAAGATTATCGTAGTTGCTTATCTGTGTTGTCCATTGCTCGCGCTCAAGACCGAGCTTCTCTGCAACGAATTTGTTTCCGAACTCACGCCAGTTGTATTCTGGGTAAGCTACATGATGGGCGTTGTAGTTTCCTGTTGCTCCACCGAACTTAGCAGTAATCTTGCAAGCTTTGAGCTGGTTGAGCTGCTCTGTGAGACGATATACATATACCATTACCTCCTTGCCGAGTCGGGTAGGGGAAGCTGGCTGACCGTGTGTCTTGGCGAGCATTGAGATGTTTTTCCATTCCTCAGCATATTCGGAGAGCTGAGCAATGAGTTCTTCCACCTGTGGGTAGAACACTTCCTCAAGGGCATCCTTGATTGAAAGTGGAACGGATGTATTGTTGATGTCCTGACTTGTAAGTCCGAAATGGATGAATTCCTTATAAGCCTCGAAATTGCCTATCTTATCAAGCTGCTCCTTGATAAAATACTCAACAGCCTTAACATCGTGGTTAGTCACCTTTTCGATGTCCTTTACACGCTGTGCGTCTTCTTCCGTAAAATTGCGATAGATGTCACGAAGTGGTTCGAACATAGCATGGTCGAACGACTTCAACTGAGGAAGTGGCAATTCACAAAGAGTTATAAAATACTCTATCTCTACACGCACACGATATTTGATAAGTGCGTATTCCGAAAAATATGAAGCCAAGGCGTCTGTTTTGCCTCGGTAGCGACCATCTATTGGTGAAACGGCCGTGAGAGCGTCAAGTTTCATTTTATTATTTATTATAATAAATTGTGTCTATTCCAAAATATTTTAGGCTTACTAATACGTTCTAAATTATTGACATCCCGTCTTTCGATTGCTTGAAATGTTCTTTCTACTTTATACTTGTGTCGTATTACCTCTTACGTGGTACAAAGATAAAATATATTTAGGAAACATCCTTTATCTTTTTGAAAAAAAAAGCGAAATACACCAAAATTAACTTTTTTTAAGTGCTGAAGGTAGTCGAAATGCAGTGTAAACTTCAATAATGACAAAGATAAGGAATGGAATGAACCATGCAAACTTTGTCAGATAAAAGTTGTAACCGAAGTACCAACCAGGTTCCATGAACATAAGCATTGCACTGAAAAGGAGTACAAAGACAGCAAATGTCCTTTGCCTCAGAAGTCTCTTTACGGTTATGCCTTCTGCCTTGATTGTCTGCTGAACAGCCAAACGACCTATGGCAAAGATGACAGCTCCTGTCGTATATACGAATGACACCCATACTGAGTGAGATATCCATGCCATGGAGGCAACGGCGATTGTCGTTAGGCCTGCTATTTCCAAATAACCTGCTACCTTATTGCTCATCTTCTTTCTTTTCTTCGAGAATAAATATATCTTCGTCTTCAGTCTTCATGTAGTAACGTTCTCTGGCAACCTCAACTATTGCCTCTGGATCGTTCTTTAGCCTTTCAAGTGTTGCCTTGTCTTTTTCAAAGGTGTCCTTGTATTTACGGATTTCTCCCTTCAGACGGCTAATCTCTCTCCGTTGTTGGAAACGGACGATAAGTCGAGCCTCCCCTGAAAACATGATTGCAAGCAGGAAGATGATGGTCGCAATGTACCATTTCGCTTTGGATGTGGAGAATAGTTGTCTAATGTTCAGTTCCATATATTTAGGCTAATGCGTTAAATCTGGGTGCAAAGATAGTAAATTTAAGTGAAAAGTGAAAAGCGAAAAAGTGAAAAATAAAGTTTTCCCCACTTGTTCTATAGCTCAAAAGGTTCAAGTGATTAAGTTCCATAAGAATTTACAAACACATGGAAGTCTCATACGAGTCAGTACTTAGTCTATACTTTGACTCAATTTTATAGTCCTTAGTCGCTAAATATATCCAACACCTAAATCCATGGCACTCCATAATCTATGTCTGGACATTCCGACAAACATATATTATCGGACGGCAGAATATGCTTTGATTTAGTAAGCCGTTCTATATAATTCAGTCGTATTACTTCATTCTCTATTTCTTCCCTACGTGCCTTGCTCATAG
>JAGCWG010000303.1 GCA_017961965.1 Bacteroidaceae bacterium
CTTCGCAGAAAGGATGGTGCTTGGGCATATCAACTTGCCGTTGTGGTTGATGATGCACTAATGGGAATTACAGAGGTGGTAAGAGGTCGAGACTTATTACTCTCTGCATCACAGCAAATATATCTGTACAATATTCTTTCGCTGCAAGTTCCTGAGTTCATCCATTTCCCATTGCTTTGCAACAATGAAAGACAAAGATTAAGCAAACGCGATAAAAGCTTGGATATGGGTATTTTACGTTCACAACATTCACCTGATCAGATAATCGGTAAAATTGCGTATTATGCAGGACAGATAGACCGTCCCGAGCCTATGAATCCGGAAGAATTGCTCAAAATATTTGATTGGGAGAAAGTACCTGTAAATGACATAATTGTCGATTATTAATTATAAATTATCAATTAACACAGTTCATGGTTTCCGTAGATGGATTAGCAGTAGAGTTCGGTGGCGATACTCTCTTTAGTAATATCAGTTTTTCGATTAACGATGGCGATCGTATTGCCCTTATGGGCAAGAACGGTGCGGGCAAATCTACCCTTTTGAAGATTCTTGCAGGCGTTAGAAAGCCTACACGTGGTAGCGTGTCAGCTCCGAAGGATACGGTAATAGCATATCTTCCTCAACATCTTATGACGGAAGACGGCAGAACCGTATTTGAGGAAACATCCATCGCCTTCTCGCATCTCAGGGAGATGGAGGCAGAGATTGAGGCTATAAACAACCAACTTGCCACACGTACCGACTATGAGAGTGAGGAATATCTCGGTCTCATCGATAAAGTGGCAGCAATGAGCGAGAAGTTCTATGCCATTGATATGACTCATTTTGAGGAGGATGTAGAGAAGACATTGCTCGGTCTTGGTTTTGAGCGCACGGATTTCGACCGTCAGACATCGGAGTTCTCTGGTGGCTGGCGTATGCGTATCGAGCTTGCAAAGCTTCTTCTGAAGAATCCTGACGTACTGCTTCTGGACGAGCCAACTAACCATCTTGACATTGAATCCATCGGTTGGCTTGAGGATTTCCTCATTCAGAACGGCAAGGCAGTAGTGGTTATTTCGCACGACCGTAAGTTTGTTGACAATATCACCACACGCACCATAGAGGTGACAATGGGAAGGATATACGACTATAAAGTGCCTTATACACAGTATCTTGAACTTCGTGCCGAGCGTCGTGCCCAGCAGCAAAAGCAATACGAAGAACAGCAGAAAATGATTGCCGAAACCAAGGATTTCATCGAGCGTTTCAAGGGTACATACTCGAAGACTTATCAGGTGCAGAGTAAGGTTAAGATGCTTGAAAAACTTGAACTTGTGGAAGTTGACGAAGAGGACACTTCTCGTCTGCGTCTGAAATTCCCGCCAGCTCCACGCTCTGGTGCATATCCTGTCATTATGGATGGGGTTGGAAAGACATTCCCTTCACGCATAGACCCATCTATCACAAAGACAATATTCGAAAACTGCTCACTTACGATTGAAAGAGGCGATAAGGTGGCTTTCGTGGGAAGAAACGGCGAAGGTAAGTCAACTCTCGTGAAGTGCATAATGGGACAGCTAGAGCATTCGGGCACCATTCAGATAGGTCATAATGTGCAGATAGGATATTTCGCTCAGAATCAGGCATCATTGCTTGACGAGGAACTTACAGTATTCGAGACTATCGATGAAATTGCGAAAGGTGAGATTCGCAAGAAGATAACCGACCTGTTGGGAGCGTTCATGTTCGGTGGTGATGCTTCTACTAAGAAAGTAAAGGTGCTTAGTGGTGGCGAAAAGACACGTCTCGCTATCCTCAAACTGCTTCTCGAACCAGTAAACCTTCTTATCCTTGACGAGCCTACCAACCACCTTGATATCAAGACAAAGGATGTGTTGAAACAGGCATTACAGGATTTTGACGGTACACTTATCTGCGTATCACACGACCGTGATTTCCTTGACGGACTTTGCACCAAGGTATATGAATTTGGTAATAAGAGAGTTCGCGAACACCTCTGCGGAGTATATGAATTCCTTGAAACAAAGAAGATGGAGAGTCTTCAGGAACTTGAAAGAAAAGCATAAATAGATATATGCAGATACAGAAACCGCATCCCATCATAATGCCGGGATGCGGTTTCTTATTTTTATATTCTTTACTCTTTATACTTTATTCCTTACTCCTCCGCTACAATTTGATTTTCTTACAACAAACGTAGCATTCTTTCTTTTCCTGCTTAAGAGCTTCTTCAAGAGTTGTAGCCACTACATGACCGGTATGTGAGCAAGAGTTCTGACAAGCTTTCATGGCTGCTCCCTGATGTTCGTGTCTGCATTTCATGAGCTTGGAGCAGTACATAGATGTATGATAGTTTTTATCCTTACAGCCGTTACTAACATAAACAATAGAATCCTTGGCTGCTGTCTGCGCAAATATCGTAGTGCTTGTCAAGCACAAAATAGCGCATAAAATATATTTCTTCATTTCACGAATTTTTATCCCAATACGTTTTATTTCTTAGTTTTGTACATCCCCCTCCCCTCTCTCAAAATCCCCCATGAAGGGGGACTTTAGTAAGAGGTTTATTCATTATACATTGCAGCCTTCTGCTCCTTGATAGCCTCATCATAGATGTAGTCATCATAGGTCATAAGCTTGTCAATGGTACCCTTAGGGGTAAGTTCTATGATACGGTCAGCAACGGTGTTGATGAACTCATGGTCGTGTGAGCTGAAGAGAATGTTGCCCTTGAAACCAACAAGGTTGTTGTTGAATGCCTGGATAGACTCAAGGTCGAGATGGTTGGTTGGAGTGTCGAGAATGAGACAGTTAGCGTTCTGAAGCTGCATACGCGCAATCATACAACGCATCTTCTCACCACCAGAGAGCACGTTTACCTTCTTCTCAACCTCTTCCTGCTTGAAGAGCATACGTCCAAGGAAGCCCTTCATTGCAACCTCGTTACCAGGACCATACTGTGAGAGCCATTCCACGAGATTCTTGTCTGTCTGGAAGAACTCGGTGTTATCGAGTGGCAGATAAGCGGTTGTTATGGTAACACCCCACTTGTATGTACCGCCGTCAGCCTCACGGTTGCCGTTAATAATCTCGAAGAGGGCAGTCATAGCCTTTGGATTGTGTGAGAGGAATACAGTCTTCTGTCCCTTCTCAATCTTGAATGAAACATTGTCAAAGAGTACTGTTCCATCAGCATCAACAGCCTTGAGGTTCTCAACTTCAAGTATCTGGTTGCCAGGCTCACGCTCCATGGTGAAGATGATACCTGGATATTTACGTGTAGAAGGTGTGATTTCGTCCACATTGAGCTTTTCGAGC
>JAGCWG010000304.1 GCA_017961965.1 Bacteroidaceae bacterium
GTGCTCGACATCAACGACCGTAACCTGCGACACGTCGTTACAGGTCTCGGAACAAAGACAGACGGTATCATTGCCGAGACAGGATTTGACATTACACCTGCAAGTGAGATTATGGCTATCTTGTGTCTCTCTAAGGACATTGATGACCTTCGCCGTCGCATCGACAACATCATCCTCGGTATCACATTCGACGATAAGCCTTTCTATGTAAAAGACATGGGAGTGGGAGGTGCAATAACCGTACTCCTCAAGGATGCCATTCATCCTAACCTCGTACAGACAACGGAACAGACACCAGCATTCGTACATGGCGGTCCTTTTGCCAACATAGCACACGGATGCAACACGATACTTGCCACAAAGTTGGCAATGACATTCAGCGACTACGTAATCACAGAGGCTGGATTCGGTGCTGACCTCGGTGCTGAGAAATTCTACGACATCAAGTGTCGCAAGAGCGGTCTCCAACCTAAGCTCACAGTCATCGTGGCTACTACACAGGGCTTGAAGATGCACGGTGGTGTGCCACTCGAGAAGATTAAGGAACAGGACATCGAAGGTCTCATCAAGGGACTCGACAACCTTGACCGCCACATAGAGAACATCCGTAAGTTCGGACAGAGCGTAGTGGTAAGCTTCAACCGTTATGCGACTGATACAGATGCCGAACTTGACATACTCCGCAAGCACTGTGAGAAGATAGGTGTTGGCTTTGCCGTCAACAATGCCTTCATGGAAGGTGGTGAGGGAGCAAAGGAACTGGCACAGGTGGTTATCGACACAATAGAGAACAAACCATCACAGCCACTCCACTTCGTTTACGACGACAAGGACGACATCAAGACAAAGATAGAGAAGGTGTGCCGTGAGATATACCGTGCTGACAGCGTAACATACGGAAAGACTGCCTTGCGCATGCTTGAGCGTATCGAGAAACTGGGCATCCAGCATTACCCTGTCTGCATTGCCAAGACGCAGTATTCATTCTCAGCCGACCAAAAGTTGTATGGTTGTCCTTCAGGCTTCTCAATCAAAATACGTGACCTTGTCATCAACAATGGTGCCGAGATGATTGTAGCTATAGCAGGCGACATCATGCGTATGCCAGGACTCAGTATGTCTCCTCAGGCAGAACGCATAGACATCGTGAACGGAGAGATTGAGGGATTGTCATAAATGACATTCCCCAACTCCACGAACGAGCCACTAATATACAAGTCGTAATTCCTGAAGGAATAACAAATATTGGAGGCTCTGCTTTTTCAAGTTTTTCTTCTGCCATGATGCATGGTAACATTTTTGCTTTTTTTATTTGAAATGTTGCCTTGTTATGTTACATTGCCTTCCTATTATGTACCATCATGGTGTTTTGGTTACGTGATTTGTTTTTTCTGTTACAAATAAATCAAATATTTGGTGCATAATTCACTACCTTTGCGTTCGATTACTTTAATAACGATTGAATGGTAACAACAACCATCATTGCAACTAACTTCAGAAGCAACACAATTATTATGAAAAAACTGCTACTAACATTACTGGCTTTGGCGCCGTTCGCAACTACACAGGCCCAGAGCCAGTTGTATCCACAGCATTTCGATCTTTCCGAGATTACACTTCTTGATGGTCAGCACAAGACCATGATGGAGCTTAATGCTAAATTACTTCTCGACTATGATGCAGACAGACTGATGACTCCGTTCATCCGTCAGGCAGGTTTGTCAGATAAGTCAACATCCAAGTATTATGGATGGACAAAGACACATCCGACATTCTCCAACTGGGGACTTCCTGATTGGAGCCTTGAAGGACACGTGGGCGGACATTATATCACAGCTCTCTCACTTGCTTATGCTGCAATGAACGATGGTAAGCATGACGACCTCCGCAAGCAGCTCAAGTCACGTCTTGAGTATTGCCTTGCAATAATGAAGGATTGTCAGGATGCTTACGCAGATGATACCAAGGGTATGAAGGGATTCATCGGAGGACAGCCAATCAATCAGGTCTGGACAGGACTCTATGCCAATAACCTTACAGAATTCAAGAAGTATGGCGGTTGGGTTCCTTTCTATTGTCAGCACAAGGTGCTTGCAGGACTTCGTGACGCATATATATATGTGGGCAATGAGGATGCAAAGGAGATGTTCAGAGGTCTCTCAGACTGGAGCATCAATGTGGTAAGCAAGCTTTCAACAGCTGATATGCAGACTGTACTCGGATGGGAGCATGGAGGCATGAACGAGACATTGGCTGATGCCTACAAACTCTTTGGTGACAAGAAATATCTTGATGGTGCAAAGAAATATAGTCATCAGTATATGATTGACGGTATGGCAACATTCAACAAGGACTTCCTTTCTGGTAAGCATGCCAATACTCAGGTACCTAAGTATATCGGCTTTGAACGTATCTGGCAGGAGGACAAGAAGGGTACA
>JAGCWG010000305.1 GCA_017961965.1 Bacteroidaceae bacterium
AGTAATTAGAAATGAGTAATAGCCATTCGGTAAATAATTCCTAATTTCTCATTACCCATTACTAATTATTCATTACTCATTATTCATTCCTCATTATTTATTGTTTCAACCGCTTTCTCAAGATCCTCGTCATCTTTTAGTGATTCTTCCACGCATCCAGCCTGGAAATAGTAACGCTTGATAATCTCCTGCGCCATTACCTTCATGATATTCTTTTTGTGGATATCAAGGTCACGGTCGAGGTTATGCTGTAACTTTGCCTCAAGAGCCTCAAACTCTGGCTTAGCATCATCATAGTAGCCCTCAAACTTTGCCATCTTCTTGAGGTCTTCAAGACGCTTCTCACTCATGCGGTCGTACTTGAAGTTGCTTGCCTTGAGCATAGTCTTGAACTCCTCAAAATCACTCTCAGTTATTGTGAAGTCCTTTACTGCTGGTATCGTTGCATGAGCCTGTGCATACTTCGTTCCCCAGTCAATAAGAACATCGTCATTGCTTACGTAGAAGATAAGGTTAGGCAGAGTATCATGCTTAACCTCTATGTCTGGCATGATACCGCCACCGTCTTTCACTACACGTCCTTTGCTTGTATGGAATATATGCTTGAGACTGTCTGCCGTTGTGTCTTTTTCTCCCTCACGTCTTTTCTTGTAGTCGATAGCCTGAATACATCTACCTGATGGGATGTAGTATTTTGAGGTCGTAAGCTTGATGCTTGTGTTATAAGGCAAATCTCTTGGACTCTGTACAAGTCCCTTACCGAATGTCTTGCTACCGATGATAGTTGCACGGTCAAGATCCTGGAGTGAACCAGAAACAATCTCAGCTGCCGAAGCCGTGTTTCCGTTTACGAGAACGGCAAGCGGGATGTCGAGGTCGAGTGGCTCATACTTTGTGGAGTATGTGCTGTTTGCATTCTTCACCTTGCCCTTTGTCTCTACTATCTTCAAGCCCTTTGGGACAAATAGATTGACTATATCCACAGCTTCAGAAAGGAGACCGCCACCATTGTTACGCAGGTCAAGGACTATTCCCTTTGCACCTTTCTCCTTGAGGCTGATAACCGCCTTGCGTACGTCCTTGCTACAGTTCTCAGTGAACTGGGTAAGGTTGATGTATCCCATATCCTTATAGATACCTGAATACACGAGTGCAGGCAGTTTTATGTTCTGACGTGTAATGCTGAACTCTCTTGTCTTCTTCTCGCCCGGGCGCTTGACCTGAAGCACGAATGTTGTACCTGGCTCACCACGGAGCATATCACTCACGTCGCCTGTCTTCATTTCCTTTGTTATGACCTTGCCATCCACCTTTGTGATGACATCACCCACTTTCAGTCCTACGAGTGATGCAGGCATACCTTCGTAAGGCTCACCTATGATGATGGTGGAGTCTTTGCGCAGGCGTATGATGGAACCAATACCGCCATACTTACCTGTAGTCATAATCTTGAGGTCACGCATATCCTCCTCAGCATAGAACTCCGTGTAAGGGTCAAGATTGCTGAGCATAGCATCTATACCCACCTCTATCACTTTCTTTGCATCGAGGGTATCGACATACAGCATATCCAGTTCCCTGTATAGGGTATTGAATATGTCCAAATTCTTAGCAACCTCAAAGCTATGTTCCTTCTGTGCCATTGCCGTACTTGACAGAGCAAGGCAAACTGCTGTTATTATGTTTTTGTAGTTTATCATCTTATTTCCATGTCAAATTTCAATTTTATTAGCCTCCTTTTTCCGAATGGCCGCCCCGTTACTTCCCTGCGGTCAGTGAGATCGCTTCGCTAAGTTGAGGGGTCGGGGGGCTTTTCTCCGCCAAAGTTACGAATATATAATCAAATTCTTCGCACTTCATTCTTCATTCTTCATTTTTTAATGTATTTTTGCACAATATGGATAAAGAGTTTGAAAAAATAATAAGACGATATAACCAATACCTGCGTTTGGAGAAGTCATTCTCTCCAAACACGGTGGAGGCGTACAATAGTGACTTGGACAAGTTCCTCCGTTTCCTTAGTGACGAAGGCATAAGCTATAAGGATGTACAACTGAAGGATGTTCACCAGTTCTCATCTCTGATGATAGACATGCAGATTGGTGCAACGTCACTCTCGCGCATCCTCAGCGGTGTCCGTAGTTTCTATAGGTTCCTTCTTTTGGAGGACATTATCGATGTCGATCCTACGGAACTACTTGAGTACCCTAAAAAGGCACGCAAGCTTCCTGATGTTCTGAGTGTGGAGGAGGTTGATGCCATAGAGTCCGTTATAGACCTTAGCCAGCCAGAGGCACAGCGTAACAAGACCATCATAGAGGTGCTTTTCAGTTGTGGACTTCGTGTCAGCGAACTGTGTAATCTCAAGCTCAGCGACCTTTACCTTGGCGAGGGCTTCATCAAGGTGATGGGTAAGGGTAGTAAGCAGCGTCTTGTACCGATATCTTCTAAAGCGATAAAGGAATTGAATCTGTACTTTGAGGACAGGAAGCATGTTGATATTAAGCCTGGCTATGAGGATTATGTCTTTGTGAGTAAGTTCCGTAAGAAGAACTTGTCCCGTATCATGGTTTTTCACATGATTAAGGAACTCGTGGAACGTGCAGGCATACATAAGACTGTATCACCTCACACCTTTCGCCACAGCTTTGCCACCTGTCTCCTTGAAGGAGGTGCTAATCTTCGTGCCATACAGGCTATGCTCGGACATGAGTCCATTGCCACCACGGAGATTTATATGCACATTGATATGTCACATATCAGGGAGGAGATACTTATGCACCACCCACGCAACATTCTTCACTGAAGTGAAGAATGAAGTTAAAAATTAACAGTTAAAAGTTATAAGTTGAGTTTATAAGTTTTAAGTTCTTGAGTTGTTAAGTTTATAAGTTTTGGAGTTAAAAAGTTATGACGAATGTTTCATGACAACATAAAAACTCACAAACTTAAAAACTTATTAACTTAAAGACTCAACTGTTGACTTTTAACTGTTAATTTTTTTTCGACCAGTACGGTTGGAAATGTTTCTATAAAAGGCTAAAACAGAACGAACTTGTTGTTTTTAATCTCCCACGGAGCCACGGAGAGCACAGAGCTTTACTTTTACGCTTGTTTTTTGACGAGTTCACGAAGGTCGCAGGTGCTCCGAGGAGTGCACAGAGAGCCATTCGGGATAAAGCGTAAGTTACTTTTTTTCTCTGCGAGTTTGCTCCGTGCCCTCAATGGAGCACCTGCGACCTCTGAGAACTCTAAATAAATCAGAGTATTAAGC
>JAGCWG010000306.1 GCA_017961965.1 Bacteroidaceae bacterium
AATATATAAAAACGTCAGTTCGGGATAAGCTTTTGATTTTATTTTTTCCCACGGAGCACACGGAGAGCACAGAGTCTTACACTTAATCCGCTGATTTATCCAGAGTTCTCAGAGGTCGCTCGTGCTCCATGGAGTACACAGAGAAGACCCTCTCCCCAGCCCTCCCCCTCTATGGGGAGGGAGTAAATTACTCTGAACGATAAAATAACGAACAATCAAACTAACATCCTCCCCATAGAGGGGGAGGTGCCCGAAGGGCGGAGAGGGTCTATCTCCGTGTACTCTTTGGAGCAATTGCGACCTTTGTGTGCTCAAAAAAAGAAAAACTCAGTGTACTCCGTGTGCTCCGTGGGAGAAAAAATAAGTCATACATCTCGAATTTGCATATAACAAACATGACAATGAACACTAACAACATGACGAATTCAGCCGTTGAGCTGTTGAAAAGACTTATATCCACTCCAAGTATCAGTCGTGATGAGACTGCGGCTGCAGATATTCTCTTAGCAGAATTGAACGCAAGCAATGAAGCACTTGGCAATGTGTTTACCGTCAATCGCCACGGCAACAACGTGTGGTGCATAGCTAACGACTATGACGCATCGAAGCCAACCATACTGCTTAACGCGCATATAGACACCGTCAAGCCTGTGGCTGGATGGCAGCACGACCCGTTCACGCCAACCGTTGAGGACGACACCTTGTATGGCCTTGGCTCTAACGACTGTGGCGGCGGACTTGTATCACTTATGCAGGTGTTTCTCTGCTATTGCACAAAAGATTCTTCACTCTTCAATCTTCATTCTTCATTGAACATCATCTATCTCGCATCATGCGAGGAGGAAGTATCTGGTAAGAATGGTATAGAGAGCGTACTGCCATTACTTCCAAAGATTGACTTTGCCATCGTGGGTGAACCTACTGGTATGCAACCAGCAATAGCTGAAAAGGGACTCATGGTCATTGATGCTGTGGCTCACGGCAAGGCTGGCCATGCCGCACGCAACGAAGGTGACAATGCCATATATCACGCCATTGAGGATATAAAGTGGTTGTCCGAGTGGGTATTCCCAAAGCATACAGACTTATTAGGTCCTGTCAAGAATACCGTCACTATTGTCAATGCAGGTACGCAGCACAATGTTATTCCAGACCAGTGTACATTCACCATTGACGTGAGAAGCAACGAGTGTTACACAAATGAGGAGATATTCGAGTTCTTCCAGCAACACTTGAAGTCTGAGCTCAAGGCTCGCAGCTTCCGTCTCAGTTCTTCACGCATAGACATAAATCATCCTTTCGTACAGCGATGCATAGCAGCAGGACTTGTTCCTTTCGGCTCTCCTACCCTAAGTGATCAAGCACTCATGCGTTTCCCAAGTCTTAAGCTCGGTCCGGGGCAAAGCTCACGTTCCCACACGGCAGACGAATACATCAAGATTAGTGAAATAGACGAAGCAATCAGTCTCTACATTCATCTGCTTGATGGACTGAAGCTACAACAGTAAACACAGACTAATGGTACTATGTCGTAGTACGTCGCTTACGTACTCACAGTACTACCGTCGCTTACTCTCAGTACGTTCCCCAACGTACTGGAAAGAGAAAAGGTGTGGAGCATTTCTGCTTCCACACCTTTTCAATTATTTAAGGTTTTGTAAAGAAGTCAACCTTACTTAAGTAGAGCGCCTGCAACGTTGAAAGTCTTGCCACCCTTAACGATGACAACCTTACCATCAACAACTACCTTCTTAACAGAAGTTGTAGCCTCAGTCTCTACAGTCTCGATAGCGTCTGGCTGCTCTGGAGCAACATACTCAGTGATAGTCCAGATGTAGTTACCATTTGTAGTCTTCTTGTCACCATAGCAAGGTGAGCCTGCAGCTGTTTCATTAGCATTAGTTCCGAGGAGACCATTCTTACCAGTGATAGAGTAACCACCGTCAGCAAGAGCGATTGTCCAACCATAAGCCTCAGCAGAAGCTGTCATTGTCCAATTGTTGCTACCCTCGTAGTTTACATATTCTGTACCATTAGAGATAGCATAGCCGTTTTCCTGAGCTACGAAGTAAACAGGAGTACCCTCTGCTTCAACCTTGATACCATCAGCAGAAACTGAAAGCTGGTTGTTCTCAGCAGTAGTAAGTGTAAGGATGTAAGCCTGACCCTCCTTTGGAGCGTTAGCCTTTGGTGCAAATGCTTCCAAAACACCATTGAGAGCTGTCCTTGCATTATTGACTGATTCTTCTGTTGCGTCCTCAGCAGCCTTAGCCTCATTAGCA
>JAGCWG010000307.1 GCA_017961965.1 Bacteroidaceae bacterium
CACAAAGAATCATTAGGAGTAGCTGCAGTCAACATATAATTTGTAACGTTGATATTTGGATGTAACACACCACACTCAGAAAGAAGACCGAAGAACTCAGAGAACTCTGGCTTCTGGCTGATTGTTGTCGCTACATTATCCGGAGTACCCATGATCGGACCGTCAAGAATCACTGCATGACCATTTGCCTTGTCATAAACCTTAGAAATAGTAAGAGGAGAATTATACTTTTCCTGCAAACCACCATATACCTTACCACCAACAGCGAGGTCGTCAATACGGACAAATGAGTTAGCCTTTGTTCGATAGTATTTCTTACCATTGACATAGTCAGTAGTAACGATAATGTTGTCGAGCAACTTCTCAAGGCGGTTACGAAGAGGAGTTTCATCAATAGCAGAGAAACTACCACTACTTGTTGCCATATATCGAATGTCCTGTCCTTGAATCTCCTTTGGAGTGCCTACCTCTTTCCACCTATGTGTAGTTTCATCAAACTCACAGTCATAGACATCTGCTGCAATACGCTTATACTTTGGAACAGATGAACCAAGGAGCTTGAACTTCCACATCTTAGACTTAGACTGACCATAAGAAACAGGGTCAACATAAGTAAGCATACCACCGTTTGTAGGTACAAGGAAAATGTATTTAGCAGACATTGAATTGAGGTATGCAGAGTAGTCCATACATGAGATTGCTGTCTCAATAATACTAAGGTTTGTAGTATCAACGACTACTGGGAAAAGAACTGAAGAATAAGCCTTAGGAGCAAACACCTTATTAGTCTTATACACAACACCATTACATCCAAGGGTAACAGACTTGACATCTGCCTCTGTAATACCCATAGCGTCATTGGCATCATCAAGTACATCTGCGAAACGTGATGGGACAGATGCTACCATAGACTCCAACTGGTTTACGTTGATAAGACGCTGGAGCACGGATGCAGGTGTATTCTCAACTGTCTTATAGAACTCCTGGATATCCTTACCAGAACCATTGTTCCACCAGTCATTGAAAGCTTCGTCAGTTGGGACAATCATGACACCCATATCGTAGTACATATCTTCCTCTCCGTTCTTTTTACATGCATAGCCATTCCATCCTGGATCGAACTTAAGAGATGCCTCGAATGCACGTCCATTGTCGTCCTGTTCGAGTGCAGCAATCTTTCCTGTTTCATCAGACGAACGCTCAGAGAAGTAACGCTTGTTGAACACCTTGTCGTAAGTTGTGTTCTTCAACTGATTGTATGTGTCAGTAAGAGACCTTGAATAATATGGTACAGCGAAACGCTCTACAATACCACTCCAAATCTTTGTATCTTGATCCTTACGGATAATCTCTGCCATATTGTCGAGTGGGAGAATAACCCTATCAACCTTATGGATGAATCCGTTCTTACAGAAAATGTTCTTTTCCTCAACCTTTGCATTGTTGATGTACACATCCTCCACGTCACGTGTACCTGCAGGCTGATTATAGAGGAAGTCTATATCAGAACTTGCAAGACGGTTACCTGAAATATACTTGTAATTGAAGTGAACCAGCGGTGCTGACATAGATGCATCCTGGAACAGAACAAGTGAATCACGACCCTCACGTACATCGTTGAAACGATAGTTGTCAGGAAGGACACTATTTGCATAGGCAGTGTCGTGAAGATTGACAACAAGCACAGAGTCGTACATGGTCAAGGAAGAAGCACGACGACAAACAACGCCCTTAATAGGTCCTTCTGCCGTAGAAAGCATACTCGTAGAGTAAGGATTATCTATCATGGCAGAATAAAGCAAAATCTTCTTCTGAGCGAGTGTGAGGTCTTCATACTTGCGCACATTCCATGTGTTGTTTGAGAAGAAGTCCTTGAACGCATTGTCGTCGGCGACGAACATAGTTTTACTTCCGGTCTTAGAAAGCACTTCCGCCTCTCCAAGATCGTTAATCAACTGCAAGCACACGTTGTAGTTCCCCTGTTCCTGCAAGTAACCGTAGATACTATTGAGACCGTCTGGCTGCTCAGTATCTAAGTCATACTTATCCGTACAAGAGTAAGCACCAAAAGCTGCAGCACACAACACACCTCCTACCAGAAGGTGTCTGCGTAATTTTTTAGTCTGAATCTTACACAGCATATTAATTAGATAGATAGTTAATTCAAAAATGTATTAGTATCAAAAAGAGCTACGAAGAAGCGTTCATCGGGAACATTTGCGCAAATTACCGATTCGCACTTTTCATAACGAATGCAAAGGAAATAAAAAAAGGTAAAAAATGCAAAAAAAAGTAAAAAGATTTATTGTTTTGCAAGAATTTTAACATTTACGACCTCGACATTGCACCTTCTGCAAGAAAAAATAGTGTCTAATTCACATTCATACACAGAGAACATGCCAATTGAGGATTGATGACTAAGCGAAGCAATCTCACTACGGCATGGAAGTAATTTGCCGTTCAGAACCATGCACGCCGAAACACATTGCCTATATTGCAGAAAATATCATCCAAACAATCCTCCAGAATAGGACAAAAATAAACAAGACAGTTTCACAAAAACGAGCCCTCGAGTGATTCTTCACATTTATTCACACGAGGCAATTTATTTTTTATCGTGATAAAAAAATTTTTTCATCGCGATAAAAAATAAATTGCCTCGTAAAGGCACGTCACACAAAATGGTGAGAAGAAGGAAATAGAAAACCACGAGAAGATAGGACAAAACAAAACTCAAGGAAAAAGTTTCTCTCCTCTACCCTATCACACAAAGTATTCCTATCTCGTAACAACAAACTTCTTTCCGTTCATGATATACATTCCTTTTCTTGGAACATCGACCTTACGTCCCATCAAATCATATATGCCACGACTTGAGCGTGAAGTATTCTCAACATCAGAAAAGACTTCATCAATAGAAACGGCTTCAGGAGAGAAGTCATTTACTCGGTTGAGCATAGTGTATAATCCCTTGACGTCAGCCGCCTCTAACTCACGGCTATAAACCATGAGGTCATCGAAGTATGCATCGGCACTTCCCCAGAATGAGCCCATGCCAAGGTATAGATATGTAGCGGACTTGACAAAATCGATAACGAGACTTCGGTCAAACTCCGTAGCAGTAGCACTTCCTGCCCAAGAATTAGAAGAGGCAGATATTGCGTTTCCATCCACATAAATCTTGTAACCATTTACCAACGAGTATGTGAGCGTAAGGAGGTGCCACTTGTCCGTACCCAACTGAGTCATGGTCTTCTTGTCAGGGTGATTCACATCGAACCAATTACCAGCATTGTCGTTGAAACCAAGATAACAGTTTCCTGTCATGTAGAGCCGAGGAAGTTCTTCGCCTGCCTTTGTACCACTAAAGAAAGAGAAGAGTGCATCGAAAAGATTGGCGTCCGTCCTCTTCACCCAGCAACTGACAGTAAAGCCTGCGAGATCGTTGCATCCATAAAGCGGATTAGGAAAGCGTGTATAGCTATTACTTCCGTTTGCACCGAAATATTGATGGAGCACCTTGCCAAAACGTGAGTAGTCATCAGCCAAAGCCGGTACGGTAGTAGAAGTACTCATGCGTCCGTATTGAGCCTGTTGATTCATGTCATACTTGTTTTCCGTAGGCTTTTCATCAAAATTATAATATGCTACAAGTCCGTCAGTTGTATTACCACTTATTGTCCCAGCTGCCGCTGCACGTGTTGAATATTGTCTATCCCAGAAATAACTACCGTTTTCAAGTCGTGCTGTCATAGTCAAATCAACTACCTCGGTCTGTGGGTTGTATTTACCCGTATTGGAGAGTACGTCAGGATTGGAAGATGTCCATGTGAGAGTAGTATTCTCAACAGGGTCAAACATAATATCAATATTATTTCTAACAGACATGAGATACGATGACTTAAAGCAAGTGGAGCTATAAGTCTGGTAATTCAAAGCGATGGCACTTGCCGGGGAAAGTTTATATCCCCACACAGGTACTCCACATGACGCACTACCGCTGGTGTTGCATACAGCCGTGAAACAGATTGTCTTGGCAGTATTGTTTTCAAGCGTCTGCTCGACAAGCACACCATTGTATGTCACAGAGCCTATTTTGACTTCAATATACGATGTACCTTCCGTAAGCTTCCAAGTACCAGTATAAGCTCCAGCTATCTTTCCATCAGCCTTAAGAGTGATGATTTTTGGCTCAGCCTCGGCAAAAACAGAATGGTCAAGCTTATAAGGATGAATAATGAAATGATAGTCACCTACAATATCCTCAAGAGCGAAAGGACAGCCAGAAGCGATATCTGCATCAGTTACAGTCTCACCATCAAACTGGAAAGGTGCGCAAACGAGCCATCCTGCCTTATTCTGGTATAGCTGATAAGAACGAACAAGATGACCTGCCGTACCATTGTTAAACTTAGTATGACAAACAAGGAATGTACGTCCTTTGTCGTCGGTACAAACGGAGTTATGCCCCTGTGCACACTCTCCTACCGTCATATTTCCCCAATGGTTCATAGCTCCAATAAGCTTCATGCCACGATTTGTGGCAGCATTCTTGCCATAATTAACGACATACTTATCCGTATAAATGGCAGACACTCCACTTGCATCCTTGTATGGTCCGTCTGGATTAGACGAACGGAACACTCGCATCTCATAGCCTCCATCAGGTGCAAAAAAGCCATAACTTAGGAATAGGTAGTAGTAGTCTCCTATATGCTGAATATAAGGCCCCTCACCACTTACATAATAACCTCCGGCAATCTTCTTGCCATAATACTCATCACTCGTACAGTTTGCACTACCAGCGTTGGTATTAGGATATGTGTAAGTGTAATCACGAAGACCAGTTTCTTTATCAAGTTTGAGCATAAAAATTCCGCCTGACCACGAGCCATAGACAAGCCACATCTCACCCGATTCGTCAAAGAAGACACATGGATCAATACAGTTAGGCCAATATGTGCCATTATTATTACCTTTATTATACTTGGATGGCAGAGAACTTTGCGTACCCATGACAATCTCAAGGTCACTATTCTTGTAGTTAGGAGGCGTAATTTTGTTGGTATTATCCTTTGACGTATTTGTGCCAATGAATCCACCCATGACGACAGGTCCTTGATATGTGTAAGGGCCACGGATATTATCGCTCGTCATAAGAACGATGACAGATGACCAGAAGTCTCCGTTAAGACTGACGTAATAACACCACTTGTTCATTATCGGATTCCACACGACATCAGGTGCCCATTGGTCACCGCGAACCCAATCAGCCTCAGACGCGTTTGAGTTGCTTGCGTATGTAGCACACCAAGCAGCAGCATCGAATGATGGGAAGTCCACCTCTTCTACGACTCCATTAAGCTTACGCTTAACCTTACGTGCAGGACTTGACTTAAATGCCTTGTCGTACGACTTATTGTAATAATTAGTGATTGCAGTCCAGTTTCTCAAATCGGAACTTACAGCTCCGATATAATGAGAACCATAGATATAGTATTTACCATCCTGAGAATTGAAATAGACCGAAGGATCATGCACACTGATG
>JAGCWG010000308.1 GCA_017961965.1 Bacteroidaceae bacterium
CTTCGATGCTATGGTGGTGGAACTGATAGCAATATATGTGTTCCGTCTTCGTATGAGCACGCTCTCAGTCAAGCGTTATGTACTGGAAAGTCTGGTACGTGCCGTGATGCTTGTGCCATTTATTACCTTGACGCTCATTGCTTTTCAGGGCTACGGATGGAAAGGTAATGCGTTGGAATATATTGTGAAGGACGGAACGTTCATGTTTCAGCCGTTCCTTGCGATGGGTATGTGCGTGGCATCTTTGGCGGTTGTCATATTCATATTCATGTACTATAGTGTCAAGAATGACAAGCTCAAGGAAGAACTTGAAAACATACGTTCCATAAATGCCTTGCTGGAGGAACGCCAGCGCAAACTGTCGGAGGATGGCGAGGACGGAGGTGTCACTGAGCCAGAGCTCACTTGTACTATAGTGGGACAGGGACAAGGGGCTGTGTTGGAACTTAATCCTAAGGATATAATATATGTGGAGTCGATGGCAAACTATGCGGATGTGTGCTACATCAAGGATGGTAATACGCGCCACACCACACTTCGCATAACACTCAAACAAATGCGAGAGACGCTCGAAGCTTTCGATTGGGTGGTACAATGTCATCGTGCGTTCCTCGTAAACATCAATTTTGTGGTGAACCTTTCAAGTCGTAGCACAGGTTGTCAGTTGCATGTGTTCGGTATTGACAAGGATATTCCGGTGTCACGAGCCAATACAGAAACCATAAGAAATATGCTTGAAAGGAAGTCTGTATAGACAAAAACAATCTTTTTGCGCATCACATATTTGACGAGTAAATTATATTTCCGTACCTTTGTGGAGGATTTTTTGAAACAAAGAGGACTCAGAGAAATTCATAATTCATAATTCAAAATTCATAATTAGGATTCAAGTCCTCTAATTGAAAAAACTCTGTGTCCTCTGTGCTCTCTGTGTTTCGGGAACAAGAACGCGAAAACTAAAAAACTCATAAACTCACGAACTTAAAAACTAAAATAATATGCTTTCAGTAGAAGAACTTAATGACAGACTTATTGACCTCGCATTTGCTGAGGATATAGGTGATGGTGACCACACAACACTTTGTTGTATTCCTGCTGACTCCGTGAGCGAGAGCAAGCTCCTCATCAAGCAGGAAGGAATATTTGCTGGCGTGGAAATTGCAAAGCAGGTGTTCCACCGCTTCGACCCAACAATGGAGGTTGAGGTATATATCAAGGATGGTGCTCACGTTAAGCCTGGCGACATCGTGATGTCTGTAAAGGGTAAGGAACAGAGTCTCCTTCAGACAGAACGCTTGATGCTCAACATCCTTCAGCGTATGTCAGGTATTGCAACAATGACACACAAGTATCAGCAGGCACTTATCGATGCAGGTACAAAGACACGTGTGCTCGACACTCGTAAGACTACTCCGGGTATGCGTATGCTGGAGAAGGAAGCCGTGAAGATTGGCGGCGGTATGAATCATCGTATCGGCCTCTTCGACATGATTCTCCTTAAGGACAACCACATCGACTTCTGTGGTGGAGTACATAATGCTATAACACGTGCCAAGCAGTACTGCAAGGACAATCACAAGGACCTCAAGATTGAGTGTGAGGTACGCAACTGGAAGGAACTGGAGGAAGCACTTGCTGAAGGTTGTGACCGTATTATGTTCGACAACTTCACTCCAGAGGACACTAAGAAAGCTGTCGAGCTTGTTGCAGGACGCGCTGAGACAGAGTCAAGTGGCGGTATCACATTCGAGACAATGATTCCATACGCAAAGGCAGGTGTCGATTTCATATCCTTCGGTGCTCTCACTCATTCTGTCAAGGGACTTGACATGAGTTTCAAGGCGGCAGGAAGTGACAAATTGGTGATAAAGTAATACTCATTATATGAATTGGTCAAAGTGGTTGTTGTGTTTTTTCAACAACCACTTTGCCGTTGAATATATAAGCTGTATTGCCCATAAAATGTTTTTTTATTCTTGTTTTGAATTTTTTCCTATGTTTTATAACATAAATTTACTTTGTTATCATTAACTTTGTGTCCGGAATCAAAAAGAAAGAATAATTGAGCGAGATAGAAATAAGTACATTTTTTATATAACCTTTATTACAATCAAAAAATTATGCAGAAAAGAATTTCTCTTTTTGCTGCTTTCTTATTGTTGTGCGCAACAACAGTAATGGCACAGGTGACAACCTCAGGTATGAGCGGTAAGGTTACCGATGGCAAAGATGATGTAATTGGTGCTATTGTCGAGGCGACTCACACTCCTTCGGGCACACGTTACAAGGCAGTTACTAACTCAAAGGGACAGTTCACCATCAACGGTATGCGTGTGGGTGGTCCTTACGAGGTACAGATTAACTACATTGGCTTCAAGACCAAGGTGGTTAAGGACATCACTCTCCAGTTGGGTGAGACTTACCGTCTCAACACGTCTATGGCAGAGGATACTAAACAGCTCAGCAATGTCATCGTGACTGGTTCTGCCAGCAAGTTTGCTTACGAGAAGACTGGTGCATCTACCAACATCTCAAATGCTCAGATTCTCGCAACACCAACTGTGAACCGTAGCATCACGGACATCACTCGTCTCTCTCCTTATGGAGGTAACGGCATGACATTCGCTGGTACTGACGGACGTACAGCCAACTTCACGGTGGATGGTGCAAGCTTCAACAACAACTTCGGTCTTTCCTCTAATCTCCCAGGTGGCGGTAGCCCTATCTCTATCGACGCTATCGAGGAACTTCAGGTTGTTATCTCTCCATTCGATGTTCGCCAGACAAACTTCATCGGTGGTGGCGTAAATGCAATCACTAAGTCAGGTACAAACACATTCAAGGGCTCTCTCTCTGTTTATCACAAGAACGAGCAGATGCGTGGAGATGCCATTGGTGGCGAGACTATCTCTGGTGCACGTGAGACTGACCGCAAGACTATCTATACTCTCACAGCTGGTGGTCCTATCCTCAAGAACAAGTTGTTCTTCTTCGTTAATTTTGAGTATTCTAATATTCCTACAGTTGCTAACCGTTGGAGAGCTTCTGAGGATGGTGTTGCAAATGCAGAGCAATATATATCACACGCAACGGTGGCAGACTTGCAGAGAGTTTCTAATTGGGCGCAAGAGCACTATCACTACAACACAGGTTCTTTCTCTTCATTCCCAGCTGACGAGAAGAACGTGAAGATTCTCGAACGTATCGACTGGAACATCAACGATATGCATCACCTTGCAGTTCGCTACAACTACACAAAGAACCGTGGATGGAATGCTCCTAACCGCACATCTATGGATGGTGGTACACGTTCTGCCTACGACCGTATGGGCTTGATGGCGATGTCTTACGCCAACTCTATGTATGCTACGGATAACGAAGTTTATACTTATTCTCTTGACCTCAACAGCCGTATAAACGATCAACTTTCTAACCAGTTCCTCGCTACTTATTCAAAGACATCTGATGTTCGCTACACAGATTCTGATGAATTCCCTTTCATCGACATCCTTGACGGAACTGGAACAACTTCTAACTACATTTCTCTCGGATACGAGCTTTTTACTTATCATAATGCTGTTAACAACGATGTTTTGAACATCAAGGATGAGGTGACTTACTATAAGGATGCTCACAAACTCACAGCAGGTCTCGCTTACGAGTACCAGATGGCAGACAACCAGTATATGCGTAATGGTACAGGTTACTACCGCTATGCAAGTGTTGATGACTTCATCAATGGCGCTGCTCCTGAAATCGTAGCCCTCACTTACGGTTACAATGGAGAGAGCGACCCAGCTTCACGCGTTCGTTACAACAAGGGTAGCATCTACGCTCAGGATGACTGGAACGTAAATGACAACCTCAAGCTTACTCTCGGTCTTCGTTTTGACGGTCTCTTCTTCAACAACTGCGACCTCATGACTAACAATGCACTCCTTGAGTACAACTACAACGGTCAGCACCTCGACACAGGTAAGTGGCCAAATAATACGATTACAATATCACCACGTGTAGGTTTCAACTGGGATGTATTCGGTGACCACAGCCTCAAGGTACGTGGAGGTACAGGTCTCTTCGCAGGTCACTCTCCACTCGTGTTCTTCACTAACATGCCACAGAACAGCGGTATGATTCAGAATGCCGTTAAACTCAACAGCGGTAATACAGATATGAGCCAGTTTGCTGGTGGTCTTGTTAAAGACGCAAATGGTCATGTCACTATCGAGGCTCTCAAAAAGAAGATTCTCAACACAGAAATTAAGGAAAAGGATGCAAAAGGAAATGTTGTTTACAACAAGCCTCCTTACGCAATCACTCCAGAGCAGGGATCACTGCAATCAACAATCAACACTGTTGACCCAAGCTTCAAGATGCCACAGGTATGGAAGACTTCACTCGCTGTTGACTACAACCTTCCTGTTTCATTCCCACTCACAGTTACTGTAGAGGGTATTGTAAACAAGACTGTTAATGCAGCTTGCATCTCTGACCTCAGCATCCCTAACGTAGGTGGTTTCACTCGTTTCAACGGTGCTGACAACCGTCCTATCTATCCAGAGGGATTCCGTAACAATCCAAGCGCATTCGTACTCTCTAATACAGGCAAGGGTTACGGATATTCAGCTAATATCACAGTTACAGGTCGTCCATTCGAGTGGATGTCATTTATGGCTGCTTACACTCATCAGGCTTACAAGGAAATTACAAGTATGCCAGGTTCAAATGCTGAGTCAGCATTCACTTACGTTCCTACATACGAGGGTCCTAACAACATCCACCTCCACAACGCAATCAACACAACTCCAGACCGTGTTATTGCTTCTCTCACTCTTCATGACAAGAGCCACAACCACTATAGCTTCATCTATGAAGGTTGGAGAGGTGGCAACAACTACTCTTACATGATGGTTAACGATATGAATGGTGACGGTTACAACTACGACGCTCTCTACATCCCAACTGACGAGGAAGTTGCAAACAATCAGTTCCGCTTTGTTTCAGAGGATGACCAGAATCGTTTCATGAGCTACGTTCATAACAGCGACTATCTCTCAGCTCATCAGGGTGAGTATGCAGAGGCTTACAGCGTTTACTCTCCATGGGTACACCGTCTTGATCTTGGTTACAAGCATGACTTCATCCTCAATACTGGCAAGATTAAGCATACTCTCCAGCTTAGCTTCGATATGAAGAACGTTCTCAACTTCTTCAACTCTAACTGGGGTGTACAGAAGTACCTTAACCCACAGATAGGTACAGAGGCACGCATCCTCAAATACGAAGGTATGGATAAGGATGGCTTCGCTACATATTCTACTCCAACATCTATCAACGGAGACATCAAGACATTTGTACCAAGCCACACTATCGGCCAGTGCTGGTATGCTTCTATCGGTATCAAGTACATGTTTAACTAAACAACTTCGTAGAGACAAATTATGAAACTAAGAAATATAATCCCAGCACTCCTTGCTGGACTCACAATGCTCGTAAGTTGTAATGACGACGAAGCAACTTATCTCGATAGTGTCCGTGTTTCACAGTCTATCGTTTCCCTTCCTGTTGAGGGCGGTTAAGCTGTTATTACGGTAAACGCAAATAACTAATGGGTGCTTAAGAATGTACCTGCATGGCTTACAGTCTCAGCAACAGCTGGTGAAGCTGGAGAAACAAATCTAAAGCTTTCTGCTGCGGCAACAACAGTTTCAAATGATGTAACACTCTCATTGAATACTATTGAAAACATAGTTGAGAGAACTACTAAAACAAAAGAAGATAAGGATACTGTTGTTGTTGATACTATTGGCGAGACTCAGTATATCAGAGTTATGCAATTGACCGAAAAAACTGAGATCCCACTCTCTACATGTGCCGAGGTTAATGCTAATGGTGCAGGAAAGACTGTACGTGTCAAGGGTGTATGTGTAAACATCGAAAACACAGAATATGGTAACTTGTACATCAACGATGGTACTGGTGACCTTTATATCTACGGTGTACTTGATGCTTCTGGTGCTAAAAAGAACTTCAAGAGCCTTGGTATCGAGGTTGGTGACATCATAGAACTTGAAGGACCTGCTAAGATTTACAATGAGAAAATGGAGATGTTTGACGTAACTGCTAAGAGCATCACAAAGTCTCTTGTAAAGGTAGATTCACTCTATGTTAACGATGAGAAATCTGACGTTGTACCTGCAGATGGTGGCAAACTGACAGTATTCATCACTTGTAAGGGTAACGGAGTTGATTACACAGCTTCTGCTGACAATGAGTCAATCCTCTCTATTCGTTCAATCTCAACTAAGGGAACTCAGAGCGTTTACACATTCAATGTGGCTAAGAATGAAGGTGGTGACCGTGCTTTTACTGTAGAGTTCAATACAACAGATGACGAAGGTACTGTTTACAGTTCAACAGCTAATGTTAGCCAGAAGGGTGGTATCGTAACTGCTAATTGTAAGGAGTTCAACGCACAGGAGGACGGTCTTACTCAGTACAAGGTTCGTGGTGTAATCACTAAGATTGCAAACACTATGTACGGCAACCTCTACATCAACGACGGTACTGGTGAGGTTTACGTATATGGTATCACAGACTGGAACGCTGATAACTTCAAGGTAGGTGACGAGGTTGTTCTTCAGAGCCAAAAGACTTCATACAAGGATGCTCCTCAGATGAAGAATGCCGTAGTTGTTGAGAAGATAGAACATGAGGTTAAGACAATTGCCGAACTTCATGCTCTCGAAGATAACAAGACTGTTTACTATCTTGTAACAGGAACTGTATTCCACATGGAAGGTGAGAACGTCAAGTGGGATCTTGAGACTTTCGGAAACTTTGGTCTCAAGGACGAAACAGGTGAGATTTATGTTTATGGCGTAGCTGATGCTCTTAATGGTAAGACTAAGAACTTCGCAGCAACAGGAATTAAGGAAGGTGACAAGATTACTATCCTTGCTTACAAGAGCTCATACAAGGGCGCTAACCAGATTGTAGGTCAGTTCATCAAGATAGAAGAAGCACCAAAAGAATAATCTTCATCAATATTTAATATTTGGAGGCAATGTCACGAGGCATTGCCTCTCTTTTTTTGACACATCCCGTGAGGCATAGGTCCTCAGCTTTTAAGCGATTGATGCCCGTTGATGATTTTCCAGAAACGAAAATTCCGTAAATTAAAGAAAATTATTAACTTTGCAGCAACATTAATCTACACAAATACAAAAGATGAAATCAAATCTGGTTCTTCACAAGAAAACATTCTTTGAGCTTACGAAAGATGAGCTATATGAACTGCTGCGCATACGTGCGGAGGTGTTCGTCGTTGAGCAGAACTGTCCTTATCAGGACCTCGACTATGACGACCAGCAGGCTATACACCTTTGGCTTACTGTAGAAGATAAGGTCGTTGCTCTGTGTCGTGTGTGTCCCGCTGGAACTCACATGAATCAAGTGTCTATCGGTCGTGTGATAACAACTGAGCGTGGCAAGGGTTATGGAAAGCAGATTATGCTTGCTGGCATTGAGGCTGCAAGGGCACATTTTCATGCACGTCTCATAGACATAGAGGCACAGGAGTATGCACGTGAGTTTTATGAGAAGGTTGGCTTCAGTCAGACATCTGACACGTTTATGCTTGACGGTATCAAGCATATCAAGATGACATGGAAGGAAGGGGGCAGTGAAGAATCATGAATAGAATAATACGTAAGGCAATAAGTTCAGAAGTGGTTGACATCATGGATGTGATAGAGGCAGCCAAGGGCATAATGCGTTCGTCAGGCAATATGCATCAATGGGTAGGTGGTTATCCATCGGAGTCTGTTATATTGTCCGACATAGAGCATGAAGTAGGTTATGTGGTAGTGGATAATACAAGGATTGTTGGTTATTTTGCATTTATTCCTTCGCCAGACCCTACATAC
>JAGCWG010000309.1 GCA_017961965.1 Bacteroidaceae bacterium
GAGGAACTGTATAGGTGTATTCTGATAACCTGCAAAGTCAACGAAGAGCATGGCACAGATAAATCCTACTGTTCCGAACACACGTATTGGTGGGAAAGCCTTCACAGTATCAAGTCCTGCCTTGTCAAGTGCAGTGTAGGCAACTGAGTTAGAGAGTGCCAATGTAGGCATATAGAATGCCACACTTGCTGTATAGACTGAAAATAGTGCCGTTCCGTTTATTGTGCCGTCATTACCTTTAAGTCCTATCCATGCCGCTATTCCCATGAATACTGCTGCCATGAAGTGACAGAAGGAGAGAAGTCGCTGTGCCTGTACCCATCGGTCAGCAACGATACCCATAAGGGCAGGCATAAAGATTGACACTATGCCCTGAATGGCATAATAGTTGCCTATGTCGGTTCCAAGTCCCACGGATGCAAGGAATGCACCCATAGATGTCAGATATGCTCCCCATGCTGCGAACTCAAGGAAGTTCATCACAATGAGGCGAAATTTCATATTATTCATTTGTTTCTAAGTTTAGATGTTACAATATTATTCTTTAGGTTGTACGGTTTTGCGGTTATACGGTAGGTTGTCATCACGTTGTCACGTCATTACGATATTACCACAAGCCCCCCAAGCGATGGGCAAATCAAGCCCCCTCCCTATAGGGAGGTCTGGGGTGGGTCTTTACTTACTGAACAGCACCTTACCGTTTGGTGCAAGTCCTTCCGCATTGATGTACATCTCATGTACCGAACTGTTGTTCCAGAACTCTACATGAGCGTTGCCATTGGCATCTGTCTTGATGTCTGGTGCCCAGTAGATTGTACGGCGGAAGTCCTCCATAGGTGGATAGACCTCGTAATCCTCCATCTCGAAAGTCTTGACCGTATTGTAACCTTGGAAGTAAGTTGAGCGTACACCCTTCTTGTCTTTCTTCGGAGTGATGTATGTATATACGAACACAGTCACAGGGTCTGTACCAGCAAGGTCAGAGCAACGTATTACGTTCTTGTAAGCATCTGGTGACTCTGACACATACACAGACTTCACCTCGTCAATGAATATCGGCATTGGCTCAATGTTTGTCAATAGCACCTGAAGGTCTGTGAGCTTTCTTGCTCCGAGATGAGTTATTCCCACATACGCATTATTGAGAACCCACACGATAGGACGGTTCTTGTATGCCAATCCGTCCTCAAACTCACCATGTCCCTCTATGCGGTCTTGGTTGAGTGTCTCACCATCAAGTCCTTTCTCTGATGCAGCTATGATATCTTGGTCTGACATTGCACTACCAGAGTCGTTCATGTCTCCACCCATCGCCTCTAAAGTCGCTATACCAGGACTTGTTGATGCTTCCAATGAAGATACCGATGTTGCATCTGTTCCCATTCCCTGTGCCACGTTGGTAGAGAAGAACGCATTACGTGTATGAAGCCATTCCCAGAGCGTAGGAACCTGAAGTCCCAAGTCTGCATATCTGTCGGCATCTGCCGCTGCATCATAGAACAACTGTGAATAGAAACGACCAGATTTCTCTGATTGCCATGATGCACGTGCCTGCTCAAATATTCTTCTACGTGCTGAGACAATGACGTTAGGCAACACCTTGTCTGGGCTCTGTATTTTCATGTCCTTGTAGTCCTCCATAGCCTTATCCATGAACTGACGTACGTTGAACATGTTTGACTTTACTGGGGCAAGTGTCTTTGTCTCACTTGGCATGAGGTAGCGTCGTGCTGGTGAGAAGTGACGGTCAATACCAACGTAGTAGTTGGCATCCTTCCAATATCCCTTACGGTCAACGCCTGTGTTGATGATAAGTGACATCTCCCCATATATATCTGGGAGTTCAAAGGCATATCCACCTACGGAGTCTGTCTTTGCCTGACCGTTCATGTGCTGACCAGCCTTGTTGTAGAGAGTGGCTGTGAGCCAAGCCTCATCCACCCTATATTTCTTGCTCTTCTCCTTGAGAGTACCGAAAAGGTATAGCTTGTCTTCCATTGGTTGATGGAAGTCGGCAGTCTTCTCATTGAAGAGTGTATATCCTTTGTTAGCTCCTATAGCATCAGCCATTAGTGCCCAATCATAACGCCTCCAACCTTGAACCATCATAAGGAGGTCTGCCGCCATGCGGTGTTTACGGTCGTCTGCCTCAAAGTAATATTCAGGATTATGAATGTAACCCTTTATGTCGCTTGAGAGAAGCATCCATGTCTTGTAATTACCATTCTTACCGTTTACCATAGTCTCTGCATCCACGGCTGAGAGTGATATACGTGAGTTCGGTACTGTATGAACCTTGACTATGACCTTACCACAAGGCTTAACTGCGTTCATTGGTGAAGTGAAGCGGATTGTATCTGCCTCTTGTGACTTAGGACATATAAAGAACTGACGCTCTGCCTGTATATGCCCGTCTGCAGTGAAAAGAGTTAGCTGACTTACACCCTCTGGCATGGTTGCTCGGTCAAAAGGAATGGCAAAGGCACTGCTACAATACAGTGTGTCTGCCAATAGCACCTTACCATTGTGCATAAGTGTGTATCCCATGAGCCTACCTTCCATCGAAGGTGAAGCTTGAATAGTAGCCGTTATGGCATCACGCTTCAGCACATCAAGATTGAGTGTCACACCTTCGTTTTCAGGCTCAGGTATAAGGAAGTCATGTTGTCCGCCCTTGGCATCTGCTATGCGTAGGTACTTCGGCTTACCGTCATGCACGATTTCAAAGATGCCCTTACCCTCATGTTGTGTAGCCACAGCAAAGAGTGCTTCTTTGTTCTCGTCAAGTACAAGTCCACCCAGCTCCTGGGCATCACCTGTCTTGTCTGTCACGAGAAACGCTATACGTGAACGCAGTCCCTTGATAAGGTGACCGCCCTCTGGATAGAAGTGGACACTGAGACGCTTATCCTCAGTCTTTCTGTTCAGTGTATCATCTTCATTTGAGCGTATGTTAGGGAGGCGCTTCTTGTAGCTCTGTGTGGAGATGATTGGATTGTCGTAGCTGCCTTCCTTCTTAGGCTCGTCAAACACAGGAAACACTCTTGAGAATATTCCTCCATTGCCCCAGTTGGTCATGTATCTTGTGTAGGCTCTAACCTCATAGAATCCCGAAGTGAAAATCTGTACCAAGTCGATGTTACCGCTTGCCATACCATTTTCTATAGGATACTTTTTTGTCTCCACTACATCACCCGACGGATTGACAAGCTCTACATAGAGTACCTTACTCATATCCGTCGTGTTATTCTTATCGGCTCTGGTAACGTAAGCCGTAAACCAGATGGTCTCTCCTTTGAAGTAGCCCGTGTTGTCAAAGTGGAGATATACCTTCTCTTGAGGTAATCTCTGGTTGAACAACATCACCCTCTTCATGTATGAGAGCACCTTAGTTAATTCTTCTTCACTCTGCACCTTTTGTGCATTTACACTGCCAGTCATCATCGACATACTGAGCAATGCTGCAGTTAGTTTTAGGTAGTTCATAATAAAGTCCCATTCCAGCCTCCACAAGTGGAGGAGTTTCAGGTTAGTTTATATATAGAATTAGTTTTTTTTATGATCGTACATTGAATAACCTTTCCTCGTTCATTTAGTTTTCCTCGTTCATTTAATGCTCAGTTAGGTTATGAGCGAACAAAGTAACTTCTCCCTCCCCATTTAGGGGGAGGGCTGGGGAGGAGGTCCGTTATTTTTGTGTCAATTGTTGGCTTTCATCATTGAAGAGTACGAACAGACGGTCATTGAGACGTACACGCTCGTTGACCTTGATGCTGATGAAGTCACCCTTCTTGGCTGACTCCACTGGCTTCTCGTCAAGTCGTATCTCACTCAC
>JAGCWG010000310.1 GCA_017961965.1 Bacteroidaceae bacterium
AAGTCTTGTCTTAGTCAGTACTTAGTCTCATGTGAGTCAGTACTTAGTCAGTACTTATTGCCTGATTAAAGTGTGACAATTACTGGTACTCCTTAGGCATTTTCTTAACTGATTCGTCTTCCTCATCTGTGTTGTAGTATATCTTGATGAGTGCCATGTCCTTGAGGAAGTCTATAGAACCGATTGCTACGTTTGTGATGTCAAGACCTGTACGTTCCTTGAGGTCAGCAATAAGTTCCTCACGCTTGCTTGGCTTGATGAGGTCAATCTTGTCGTACTTGATATACTTTGAAGAAAGGCTCTTGACGAGCATGTTTGCCTCAGCCATCCAAACACCGAAAATGAATATTGCATCTGTGAGGATAAGCTCACCCATAGAAGTCATGAGTGGACCTGCAAACTCTGGATGCTTAGGACTGATGTCTGCTTCCCATGCAAGACCGTTGATTGCAGAGAGTGAGATGATAAGGAAAAGATAGGTCATCTCGCGAATTGGCACAGACTCTGTACGATAACGCATGATGCAGAAGATGGCGAAGAGTCCCATCGCAATACCTGTCTTGATCTTAGCGTCACCCATGAGGTGGATAAGCATGAAGATACAGAATCCTACGAGGATGTAAGTGAAGAAGAAGTCTTTACGACGTGCCTTTGGAAAATAAAAGCATCGTGCAACGACCATTGAGAAACATGTGTTAATAATCAAGCGGAGTATGAGGTCAAGAATACGACATGTATCACTTGAAAGTACCGCGAGGAAATCGTTAATTGCATCCATTGTATTTATAGTAATTTTTTAGTTAATAATTCATTTAGTATAATGTCAAATCTATAATGTCAAATTTATGCTCTTGTTTTTCGTTACGCACATATTACAGATTTGTGACTTGAGATTCAAATTGGATTCTTTATAAACTTGCGTCCGTTAATCTTTTCTATGCTCCTGAGCCTTGGCTTGAAGTTGTTACGCTTCAAGGACATGTCTGTCAGCGCCATACCGATGCAGCACTTGCTGAATCCCGATACAGGCACGTGGATGTCACGCAGAAGGTTGATGATTGGTGAATAAACATTACCATCACGCTTCAGCTCTATAACCACGAGTTGGTCAGTACCATGTTCCTGTCCTGTCTCAAAATTGTCAAAGCGGATGTTGAAGTCTATCGTCAGACGCTCAGTCTTTTCGTGATTAACAAGCGTAACACGGTCAAAGTGATTCTGTACCACGGCGTTGAGACTGTCAAGACGGAATCCTGTCTTACGCTCTACGAGTTCGCTTGCACCCTCCGTATCACGGAAATTGTCCTGAGATGGAACCTCGATGCGCTTTTTCTTTGTACGTCCGTGGTTATTCTTGTTCTTGACCTCCAGGAACGTGATGTCTGAGGCAAGATAGGTACGAACCCTTACCTTGCAACGTGCAGCACGCTTATTGTGGTGCATCATATACATGGCATGGTCATCCGTATCGTAATAAGTAGTACAGTATGGAATTATTCTGTTATTTAAAGTTTCCTGAACATAATATTTATCCTGAACCAATCCAAGTAACTGTATCAGTTGTCTCTTGTTCGCCACATACTTGGTGTCAAGACGATTCATCAGACGTATTCCCGACATTTCCTCCAATGTAATTGGTGTCATCGAAGATAATAAAGAAGAAATTTCCTTGTCCAATTCGTTCAATTCATTCATCAATGGTTAATTGTTTTATGGTAAAAATTCTTTTATTCTTGTGCAAAAATAGCATTATTTTTTATTAATCAAGCGATAAATTAAGTAAAAGTTAGATTTTTTCTATAAAAAATGGTTTAAAAGCCATACATTTTTTTGTAATTAAGAAAAATAATCGTAAATTTGCACCGTAGAAAGGAGAGGGGACTGCAAAGTTCCCTCTCTCTAATTTTAACAAGTCTTGTAAGAATTATGGGCAATTAAGTGAAATATCAGTTATTCATCAAATCCCCTGCCCAGTCTTATTCCAAAGTTATTCATTTTCTATGATCGACAAAAACAAAGTAAAAGAGTTGGCACTTGAGTGGCTCGAAGGCAAGGAATATTTCCTCGTAGATGCCACAGTTGACGACCAGAACAAGATTACAGTTGAGATTGACCACAAGGATGGTGTATGGATTGAGGACTGCTGTGAACTCAGCAAGTTTATCGAAGAGCACTTCGACCGTGAGGTGGAGGACTTCGAACTCGAAGTCGGTTCAGCCGGCATCGGTCAGCCTTTCAAGGTTGTTCAGCAATATATAAACAACATAGGCTATGACGTTGAACTTCTTACCGCAGACGGCATCAAGATGGAAGGATGCCTCAAGGAAGCTGACGAGAGTGGTTTCAGCGTACTCGTACAGGAGAAGCAGAAGGTTGAAGGCAAGAAGCGTCCTCAGCTTGTCGAGGTAGAAAAAAAGTTCGGTTATTCTGATGTTAAGTGGGTCAAGAGCATAATCGACTTCAAATAACCAGTAAGGTAGAATATATTTCCCTGCGTGAGGGTTCGTCAATCCTTCGTTAATGGTTCGTTAACCCTTCCTAATTTTTCCGCAGAAATGTGAAAGAATATTTTTCTGCAGAAGAAGATACAAGGAAGAATGGTGGGGACGCAATTCAAAACAAGAATAAAATTAAAACATAAATATAATGGCAAAGAAAAAAGAAGAACAGGTAAACTTGATTGACACCTTCAAGGACTTCAAGGAAACAAAGAACATTGACCGAGCAACTCTCGTCAGCGTTCTCGAGGATTCATTCCGTAGCGTATTACAGAGAACTTTCGGTTCAGATGAGAACTTCGACGTTATCGTAAACCCTGACAAGGGTGACTTCGAAATCTACCGCAACCGTGTGGTTGTAGCTGATGGCGAGGTTCAGAACGAGAATGCTGAAATCAGCCTCTCTGAAGCTCAGAAGATTGACGCAGACTTCGAGATTGGTGAGGATGTGAGTGAGAAGGTTAACTTCGCCGACTTCGGTCGCCGTGCCATCCTTACTCTCCGTCAGACAATGGCAAGCAAGATTCTTGACCTTGAGCACGATAACCTCTACAATAAGTACATCGACAAGGTAGGTACAATCGTGAGTGGTGAGGTTTATCAGGTATGGAAGCGTGAGACTCTCCTCATCGACGACGAGGGTAACGAACTTCTCCTTCCAAAGTCAGAGCAGATTCCTGGCGACTATTTCCGCAAGGGTGAAACAGCTCGTGCCGTCGTTCTTCGTGTTGACAACCTCAACAACAATCCTAAGATTATTCTCAGCCGTACTGCACCTGAGTTCCTTCAGAGACTTCTTGAGAATGAAATCCCAGAAATCAACGACGGACTTATCACAGTACGCAAGATTGCACGTATCCCAGGTGAGCGTGCCAAGATTGCCGTTGAGAGTTACAACGAACGTATTGATGCCGTTGGTGCCTGCGTAGGTGTGAAGGGAAGCCGTATTCACGGTATCGTACGTGAGCTCTGTAACGAGAACATCGATGTCATCAACTACGCAAGCAATCTCCAACTCTTCATCCAGCGTGCACTCAGCCCTGCACGTACAGAGTCAATCGTCATCGATGACGAGAACAAGAAGGCAGAGGTTTATCTCAAGCCTGATCAGGTATCTCTTGCCATCGGTAAGAACGGACACAATATCAAGCTCGCAAGTATGCTCACAGGATACACTATCGACGTATTCCGTGAACTTGACGGTAGTCAGCCAGACGAAGAGGACATTCTCCTCGATGAGTTCAAGGACGAAATCGACGAGTGGATCATCGACGCCATCAAGGGTATTGGCCTCGAAACAGCCAAGAGCGTACTCAACGCTCCACGCGACATGATTATCGCCAAGGCAGACCTCGAAGAGAACACTGTGGACGACGTCCTCAATATTCTCCGTGCAGAGTTTGAACAATAATCTCCATGGAAGATGAGAGATGAGTGCTTAGAGTTCAGAGGCTTTGCTCTATCCACTCATACCCCACAAGACTGGGACGGAAGATAAAGGTCTCTAAACTCTAAACACAAAAACACTAAACAAGAAAAGATGGCAGTAAGACTAAATAAAGCATTAAAGGAACTTAATGTAGGAATTAACACCGTGGCGGAATTCCTACAGAAGAAGGGACAGGCTCTTGAAGATGCCACTCCTAACGCAAAGATCACGGATGAGCAGTACCCAATGCTCATGAGTGCTTTCGGCGACGACAAGAACAAGCACGACGAGACTCAGCAGAGAATCCTCGAACGCAAGGAACGCGAGAAGCAGGAAAAGAAGGAACTCAAGGAAAAGAACCGCGAGGAGAAGCTTCGCAAGGAGCAGGAGATTTTCCGTCTCAAAGCTGAGAAGCAGAAGCCTCAGCTCAAGGTCGTTGGCAACATCAACGACAACAAACCTGCTGAGAAGAAGGCTGAGCCTGTAGCAACAGCTACAGAGGTAAAGGAAGTCGTGAAAGAGCCGGTTGCTAAGGAAACACCTGCTGCAGCAGATCCTAAGAAGGACGTTGCTCCAGTTGCTACAGCTGCACCAGAAGAGAACAAGAAGGCAAAGAACAGCTTGAGCGACCGTCTCGAAGTTGACGAGGATGGCGTTTACCGTCTCTCTGCCCCACAGGAGCCAAGTGTCCAGTTCAAGCAGGTTGGATTCATCGACCTCTCAAGCCTCAATTCAAAGACTCGCCCTGACCGCAAGAGCAAGGCAGAGAAGAAGAAGGAGCGCAACGAGAAGAATGGTGAGAACGGTGAGAAGAAGAAGCGTAACCGTATGAACAACCAGCGCGTGGATGTTGAAGCTGCAGCAAAGGAGCAGAGCCAGCAGAACCAGGGCAAGAAGAAGAACAAGAACAAGGACAACTCTAACCAGCAGAATGGTCAGGGTAAGAATAAGAACAACCAGGGCAATAACGGTAACAACAACCAGAACGGTCAGGGTGGTGGAAAGAAGAATAAGAAGAACAAGCAGCCACAGAAGCCTGTTGAGCTTACCGATGAGGAGGTAGCAAAGCAGGTAAAGGAGACACTTGCTCGTCTTACTTCAAAGCAGGAAAAGAAGGCAGTCAAGTATCGTAAGGACAAGCGTAATGCTGCCCGCGAGCGTATGAACGAGGAGGAAGAGCTCGAGAATGCAGAGAGCAAGGTACTCAAGCTCACCGAGTTCGTGACTGTAAGTGACCTCGCCACTATGATGGACGTTCCTGTAACAAAGGTTATCGGTACATGTATGGCAATCGGTATGATGGTAAGTATCAACCAGCGTCTTGACGCTGAGACCATCAATATCGTAGCAGAAGAGTTCGGCTTCACTACAAACTATGTGAGTGAGGAAGTTTCAAATGCTATCGAAGAGGAAGAGGATAGGGAGGAAGACCTTGAGAGCCGTGCCCCAATCATCACAGTCATGGGTCACGTTGACCACGGTAAGACTTCGCTCCTCGACTACATCCGTAAGACAAACGTTATCGCAGGTGAGGCTGGTGGTATCACTCAGCATATCGGTGCCTACAACGTCAAGATGTCTGACGGTCGTCACATCACATTCCTCGATACTCCAGGTCACGAGGCGTTCACAGCCATGCGTGCCCGTGGTGCTCAGGTAACCGATATTGCCATCATCATCGTTGCAGCCGACGATGCAATCATGCCTCAGACAAAGGAGGCTATTGCACACGCTCAGGCAGCAAACGTACCTATGGTATTCGCCATCAACAAGATTGATAAGCCAGGAGCAAATCCTGATAAGATACGTGACCAGCTTGCTGCCATGAACCTCCTCGTAGAGGATTGGGGTGGTAAGTACCAGTGTCAGGAAATTTCAGCACAGCAGGGTATCGGTGTTGCTGAACTCATGGAGAAGGTACTCCTCGAAGCCGAGATGCTCGACCTCAAGGCAAACCCTAACCGTAAGGCAACAGGTTCTATCATCGAGTCAA
>JAGCWG010000311.1 GCA_017961965.1 Bacteroidaceae bacterium
GACGCTTGATGATGAATGCAGGAAGTTCCGTACACTTGCGTCCCCATTGCTTCTCCGTATAGTTCTTGATAAGCTTCTCGAATATGTCCTTACCCACAAGTGTGAGTGCCTGCTCCTCAAGGTTCTGTGGTTCACGTCCACCAAGTGCCTTGACCGCCTCTGCCTTCTGTTCGGCAATCTTTGCCTCAGCCTCAGCAGGAGTCTTGACTCCCCACATCTGATAGAAGGTATTCATATTGAATGGCAGGTTGAACAACTCACCCTTGTAGTTTGCCACAGGGCAGTTGGTATAACGATTGAACTCAACAAATGAGTTTACGAAATCCCACACCTTCTTATTGCTCGTATGGAAGATATGAGCACCATACTTATGTACGTTGATGCCCTTTATCTCCTCTGTATATACATTACCACCTATATGAGGACGCTTATCTATGAGAAGGCATTTCTTACCCTTCTGGCTCAAGAGATAAGCCGATACGGCTCCGAAGAGTCCTGTTCCTACTATAAGATAATCGTATTTCATGAATTTCGTTTTTTAATATTTTAAGTAAACACAGAGAACACGGAGAGCACAGAGTTTTTTACAATCATGAATGAGAATTTGAAAAACTATGCATTATGAATGTCTCTGAGGTCTCTGTGTCCTTTGTGTTTCCGACAAATCCTTACTTCAGGAGATTTGCTATCGTGATAAGCATTGTTGCGATAGATGCAGCAGATGTTCCCATTGCTGAGTATTCTGCTGTTGTCATCTTATGCTTGTTCTTCTTTGATGGAACGACAATCTGACAGCCTGGCTGGATGTCCTTGCTTCCACTGATAAGCTTTACTGAGCCATTCATGTAGATAGCATACACACGGCTCTTGCGAGCATTATCACCATATCCACCTGCACGATTGATATAATGCTTGAGCGACTTACCATTAATAAAATTCATCGTGTTAGGGTACATCACATCACCGCTTACCTTAACCGTATTTGAATACTGAGGTATGATGATGTGGTCTCCGTCACGAAGGACGATATCCTCCACGCCTCCTGGCTCATTCATGGCAGCCTCAAGGTCGATGGCTACTGGATATACGTTACCGATGTCAAGCTTCATCTGGAGGAGTGTGTCTGCTCGTGCAATATCAAAGTTCTTATTTTCTGATTGCATAGCCTCCTCATAGAGTGCAATCTGCGAAGTACGGAGTGTTGCCTCCACCTGTTTCTTCTCTTCCTCCGTCATTGTACGTTCAAGACGTGCGCCCTTGAGGTAGGCAAGCGAGCTTGGACCTCCTGCAGCATTGACAAGGTCTGAGAGCTTATAGCTGTTGGATGTCATCGAGTATTCGCCCTCGAAGTTGATTGAACCAGATATCTTCACATTACGCTGTTCTGTATATGTTGGACTCTTACGAACAATCACTTCATCGTATGGCTGGAGAATGAAACCTTGCTTGCCATCTACCACGAATCCATCCTTGAGTGCGAAACTGAATGTCTCGACCTTACCATTATCATCCTTCATGGCATTTGGGTTATGGCTACGACGATAGACATCCACCTTAACTGTAGAAGCGGCATCAGTCAATCCTCCTGCCTGAAGTACAAGGTCCTCCACCGTGGTATTGTCTGCATAGACGTATGTACCAGGGTAATTGACCTCTCCATTTATTCTGAAAGTGCGTTCACCCTGCATATCCAGTTTGCTTGGGATGAAGAGTACATCATTCTTGCGAAGTGGGATGTCTGCCACCGTTCCGTCCATGATACCCTTGATATCCACGGAAAGAACCTCAAGAGACATGTCTTCCTTCTCACGGTGCATCACGGCACGACTTGTGAAGGCATCTTCACGAAGACCTTCTGCAGCCTTTACGAGTTCGCGCACGGATGTAATCTTGCCATCCATCTGGTACTTACCTGCATGGAACACGGCACCACGAATCTCTACCATGTTTGAGTAGCGTGGAATGACGCTATCAACATAGATTGAATCGCCATCGTTTACCTTGAAGTTTGCCCAATCGAACTCACCAACGGTATGGATGGAATATTCAGCACCATTCTTACGGACAAGGCGCACGTTCTTCTTATAAGCATCACCAGTGAATCCGCCTGAGTATGCGAGAAGGCTCTTTACGCTCTCTGACGACTTCATCTCATAGAACATCGGACGCTTAATCTTACCTCGTATCTCTACAAGTGCATCGTATGTTCCTACAACAATAACATCGTTGTCCTGAAGACGAACATCGCCCTTTGCGTTACCATTAAGGAGATAGTCATACACGTCGATGGTTGCAATCTGTCTTCCCGAACGGAACACCTTTATATTACGAAGTGTACCAATATCGCTTATACCGCCTGCGGCATAAAGGGCGTTGAACGCTGTTGAGAGTGCGCTAAGAGTGTATGTTCCCGGAACATTAACTTCACCCACCACCTGTACCTGAACGGAACGGGTGTCACCCACAGTCAACTGTATGTTTGAACCAGCATAATACTGTCCGAGCTTGCCTCTGAGGAAATTGTTTGCCTCGCTCACGCTCTTTCCTGCAAGCTTGATAGGGCCGACTCCCTCTACCGTTACCGTTCCATCAGGTGAAATCTCGCCCATGATGGTCTGCTGCGAAGCACCCCATATCTCGATAATCACGTTATCACCAGCACCAAGTCGGTAGTTGGCAGGAGTAGCAATACTCATGTTTGGCTGGAATGAGAGATTCTGGTTGTTGAAGATATTACGGCCGAACACCTGTGATTCGTCGGTGAAGTATTTCTTATAGTATATCAACGAGTCGATATCCATGAAACCAATCTCGCCGTTGAGGGCATCAAGGCGTTCCTGCCTTGTACCATAACGTGGGTCGTTGCGAAAATCGCTCTTCACCATATAGTTGTTCTGCATCTGTCCTTTCTCGCCTTGTTCCTGATACTGCTGGCGACGGCGGCTTGTTGTGACACCCTTGTTCTTGTCCGTAAGGTCGGATGCGCCCATGGAGTTCTGCTCAGCCTCGTATTTCTTACGGATACGACGAAGCTGTTCAGTCGTGACACCCTTCTGAAGAAGCTTGGTCACAATCTGCTGCTGGTTCTGTCCTGCCTCCTGCTGTTGCTTGACAAACTTGATGACCTGATCATCACTCATCGACTGAGCCATCATCATCTGTGGCGCAAGCAATAACGATACTATGAATGCAATTTTCTTTATCATTGTATTTCGTATTATTTCTATAAACTAAACACTGTACGAAGGATTATCTTCAAGTCCATCCACAAAGTGCGTGTCTGGAAATACTCAAGATCCATGTCAAGACGACGAAGCATCTTTTCCATCGTATCAGTATAGCCATTCTCAATAGTTGCCAACGACGTTACACCTGGACGAGAGCGGAACAACAAACTATAATCAGGATTGTGCTCCATAATCTGATTGATGAAGAACTGTCGCTCTGGGCGATAACCAACAAACGACATATCTCCCTTGAGCACATTCCACAACTGTGGAAGTTCATCCATATGATGACGTCTGAGTTTGCGTCCGAAATCCGTAAGGCGCACATCATTGTCCGCTTCCAGCTGAGGCACACCATCCTTCTCGGCATCCACGACCATTGTCCTGAACTTGTATATCCTGAAAGGCTTGCCTCCCCTACCGATACGTTCCTGACAGTAAAAGGCAGGACCGGGATTAAGGATTTTCTGCAATATGACTATAAACAGAATGACTGGAGAAAGAATTATGATAAGAGCCATTGCTCCCAACAGGTCGCAAAGACGCTTCAGCAGTCTCTCGCCATAATTCATACCGTCAGTTATCTTTTTATCTTTGTTCGATTCCATCTATGATTATTGACTGCCGACATTTTTCACGGCATTACATTTAATCCGCATGATGGCACAACAATAATAACGCAATAGTATATGCGAATATTGTAGCTTGTGCCTCAAAACAGACGATTTGTTAGTTAAATACGTGCAAAGATAACAATAAAAAAAAACATTCTGTCAAAAATGTCAAAAAAACACTAACTTTGCACCCAATTATGGAAGATAGCAACGTAAAACTACCATCTGCATGGGTATCATTACTACCCTTGCTCGTACTGATAGCAATGGTTTCGCTCTCCATCGCTCTCTTCGGGAGTGATGCCCTCGACGGAGGAAACCAAGTGTCGCTCCTTGTGGCAACAGGCGTATGCGTCTGCCTCTCGATGTGGATATACGATATGTCTTGGCAGAAGTTCGAGGACAGCATCGTGAGCACGATAGGACAGGCATCCGTGTCTATCGTCATTCTCATTATCATAGGTATGATGTCAGGCTCGTGGATGATAAGCGGAGTCGTTCCCACGCTTATCTATTACGGAGTACAGATTATGTCACCCCAGTTCTTTCTCGTGAGTTCCTGTGTCATCTGTTCTCTTGTGAGCGTTGTCACTGGTAGTTCATGGACAACAGTAGCAACCATCGGTATTGCACTCATAGGTATTGGCGACGCTCTATCCATCCCCCCAGCATGGACAGCAGGCGCAATTATCTCAGGAGCATACTTCGGCGACAAGGTGTCACCACTTTCCGACACCACCATACTCGCTTCTTCAGCAGCAGGAACAGATTTGTTCAAGCATATACGCTACATGACATACACCACCGTACCGAGCATATCCATCACACTCATCATCTTCCTCTTTGCCGGATTCTGGTATAATGGAGAAGATGCTCACATTGCAGAATATACCGAAGGTCTTTCACGTACGTTCAACATATCCTTGTGGACACTGGTA
>JAGCWG010000312.1 GCA_017961965.1 Bacteroidaceae bacterium
AAGGAAGGGGTTGGGGGAAGGTCAGGTTTTTTTGTTTATTAGTGTCCTCCTGTTAGGTCTTTTCTCCTCATGTGGTGATGACGACGACAACACGGAGATGCAGATGCGCAATGCCGTCATAGGTACGTGGGAGGAAGAGGCTGTGACCGATTCCATTTTCAAGTATGCCAAGTGCGTAATCGTATTTGGTGCGGACGGTACTATGAACGGTTACACCAAGTTCCCTGAAGACTTCCGCGACACGTATGAGGGTAACATGGATAAGTCACACATCGACGACGATGGCTACATGACTCGTGCGCAGGGACGATGGAACGTGAGTGGCAATACCTATCACTATTACGTTGATAAGGGTTACAGCTACAAAAGCTTCGGCGATTGGCAGTGGCACGACGTGGGCTATGAGACAACCTTCTCCATAGATAAGGGTGTCCTCTACCTCTATCACACGGACGCCAGTGGTGTGAAGTACTATCAGAAATACCATAAAGTAAATGACAATTGATAAGAAAGGCTAAAGGGAAACATACCCTTTAGCCTTTCACTTTTTGGTTACTGGTGACTAAAATACTCCGTTGTCTTCATCGCCTGTGTTAGGATTAGGCGTATGGTTCGTGTTGTGAGTGTCGTCGCCTTCCTCGTCGTTGTCGATGGCATCAGTCTCCTCGCCAGAGGTTGAGAAGTTGATTTGGTCGAGGAGAGCCTTGAGCTTGGTGTTGGCACGGAAGAGAATCTTACGGCGGTAAATCTGCTTTGCACACACGTCCTCAGCCTTGTCCACCATCTTGGCATTGACACCGATGCGGAAGATACCGACACCCGGAATGGTCACTGCAAAACCGCGAACGAGGAAGTTCTCAAACTCATGCTTGATGGTTGCCATTGCGGCACTGAGCTGGCTCTCGTTCACGCCGCTGTTCTTGGCTGCCAGTTCGATGAACTCATCACCGCTGAGGGTGCTGTATGTCTTCACCCTGCTCACATAGCCCTCCTTGTTGAGGACTGCCACCTTCTGCTTTGAAGATGCTACTTTTACTGTACTCATAATACTAAGTATAAGATTTAAGGTTGAACAAAATCGGTTGTCCTCCGTCGAAAGATAGGTCGGAATCATGTCCTCCTAAGACCTCCTCCTTCCCTTATCTTTCTGTTACAAATATACGAATTTATTTTCAGATAACCAAGAGATTATAGGCTTTTTTGAAACGAAAATTAAGAAAATTAAAGAAAATTTTTATCAAAACACAGAGGTCTCAGAGGACTCAGAGATTTTATTGTTTTAGAGTAAAAACTCTGCTTTCTCTGTGCTGAAAAACTATTTCCATTTGTCGCACGTTGTACATGAAGGTTTTTCGTGTGAAAAAATGATTTTTCGTGCCTGAGTAATATGTGAATGTCATTTTTTGTTCCTATATTTGCCATGCAAATATTAATACTAACCAATTTATTTTAATGATGAGAAAAATTTTAACTTCAGTGTTTTGTTTATTGATGTCGATGCCGGGAGCTATGGCTCAGGACGATGTCGCTACTTTCCGTACTTGGGCGATGACTCCGCCGATGGGATGGAACTCATGGGATTGCTATTACAGTAGTGTGACCGAGAAGGAGGTGATGCAGAATGCCCAGTATCTGGTGGATAATGACCTTGTGCGCTATGGTTGGGAATATGTGGTTATTGACATTCGTTGGTATTGTAATCATCCGTCATTGGGAGCTGGCAACTATAACCAGAGGGGCGACCAGGACTATGTGCTTGATGAGTATGGTCGCTATCTACCTTCGCCAACTCGTTTCCCTTCATGTATGAAGGATGGCAGGAACATAGGTTTCAAGGCTATTGCTGACAAGTTGCACGATATGGGACTCAAGCTCGGAATCCATATCATGCGTGGCGTTCCTAAGTCTGTTATTGGAAGCAGCTACAAGCTCAAGGGTGGCGAGGATAAGGCTTGGAGTCAGGTGTATAATGGAACTACGTCGCCATGTACTTGGCTGAAGGATAATCTTCTTGTGCGCAATAATGAGGCTGGTCAGCTTTACTACAACAGCATCATGGATTTGTATGCAGGGTGGGGCGTCGATTTCCTGAAGGTGGATGACCTGAGCCGTCCTTTCTATACGGACGAGATACGTATGATTCGCAAGGCTATCGACCAGACGGGAAGGCCTATGGTGCTCTCATTGAGCCCGGGTAAGACGCAGTATCAGTATGCGCAGGACTGTCTTGAGAATGCTAATATGTGGCGTATGATGGATGACCTATGGGACAACTGGAGTGCAGTGGATGCAGTGTTCAACGAGGCTCATGCATGGGAAACGGTTACTCGTCAGGGTAACTATGCCGACTGCGATATGCTTCCTCTCGGACAGATTGCCATGACTGTAGCTGATAAAGGCTATACTGCTGAAGATAAGGGACGATGGACTAATCTCACACAGAATGAGCAACAGACGATGATGACGCTCTGGGGTATATGCCACTCTCCTTTGTTCTTCGGTGGCGAGATGACAAAGAATGATGCTTTTACCCTCTCGTTGCTTAATAATGAGGAATATCATCAGATGCACAAGCATGGTGTGAATGCCCATCAGGTTATGAATGATGAGGACAATGGCCATGTTGCGTGGGTAAGCGAAGACCCAGCAACTGGCAATAAGTACCTTGCTCTCTTCCAGCGCGACAACACACGTTGGATTCTTGGCAATAAGGCTCTGTACAAGTCCGAGGTAGTGGCATACACCACTGACGGTCATGCCGTCGATGTGGATGTGGAGTGGCCTGAAGGTTCAAAGACTCTCGTGCTTGTGGTAGATGATGGTGGCGACAACTACAACTACGACCATGGCGACTGGATAGAGCCAACACTTGTACTGCGTGACGGTACAGAGGTTGCCCTGACAGGAACGTACAAGACACGAGGCTACACAGCTTCTTACTTCAATCGCATATATGAGAACAAGAATGTAGATAATGGTGGAAAGATGAAGGTGATGGGCGTAAGCTATGACAGAGGATTCTCAACTGATGCCAATGCCGCCATCTTCTTCCAGATACCAGATGACATGGATGTGGTACGCTTCAAGGCAAAGGCTGCCGCCGACGACTCAGGCATAGGACAGACTGGTGCAACGACAAGCATCCGCTTCATGGTGTTCGACAGCAATCCGCTTGCCAATGAGCAGGACGACTATGCAGCACGTTCTGGACTCATCAGCCGTACAGGCGTAAAGGGCAAGGAGATGGAATGTGACGTGACAGATGCCGAGCAACTGAAGATATATGTGAGCAATTATGGCGATGGCTTTGCCTACGACCGTGCCAACCTCATCAATCCAGTGCTGATTGATGCTGACGGCAATGAGACTTCGCTCACAACGCTTCAGCAGACATCGTACACATCCGAATGGAGTTCTTTGCACAAGAACAAGAACGTAGAGGGTGGAACATTGCGAGTGGATGGACAGTCCTACACCACGGGGCTTGGCATGAATGCTCAGTGTACGCTCGTCTATGACTTGCCAGCAGGTCATAGGTATAAGACCTTCCGCGCACTTTGTGGTTATGACTCAAGTTGCGACACCGACAACACATCCACAAGTGGTACTACGATGGAGTTCTTCTTCTATGTG
>JAGCWG010000313.1 GCA_017961965.1 Bacteroidaceae bacterium
ATATAAAAATAAATTACTATGATGTCAAAGAATTTAATGAGTGCAGCTCTTCTTCTTATGAGCGCAACCACAGCTTTCGCTGTTGAGTCAGAATCCAATGTTCAATTTTCTGGTTGCAAAGATAATGATTTTTATCTTGCTACAACAGTTTTGAACACAGAAAAAGATGATGATAAAGTTTTTGAGGTAGTGGAACAGATGCCAAAGTTCAAGGGTGGCGAGGGTGCCTTGATGCAGTACATTGCCCAGACTATCAAGTACCCACAGGCAGCTCAGGAAATAGGCACCCAGGGTAGATTTATCGTGTCATTCATTATTGACAAGGATGGTTCTATCATCAAGTCTGAGACTAAGGTGGTAAATGTGGACGGAGATGATGTTAGCAAGAATAGCTCACTTCCAGAGATTATGGTTAAGGGCTATGTAAAGGCTACACAGAAGAAGACAGGCAAGGCACCTTCGGAAGAGGACAAGAAGAAAGTTAAGCTTGCATACGCTGAGCTTGAGAAGGAATGCGTCCGTGTGGTCAACAGTATGGCAGCATGGGAACCTGGAAAGCAACGTGGCAAAGCCGTCAAGGTACATTACAATATCCCTTTGACGTTTAGGTTGCAGTAATCTCTCGCTTGTTCCGGAAGCATGAATAAATCATCAAATGTTGATTTGAAGTTTGCCATTCCTTGCTGTTTTGCCAATCAATAGTTATCTTTGCAAAAAAAAATAATGACAATGGAACAGCAGGAATATCTTGATAATTACGAGAGACAACTCATGGAGCACCTTATTCGTGTGCTCACTTCAATGGAACTTCTGGACAAGCAGTTGCTTGAATCACCCGACATCACGGACAAGTGGGATGAGGTGGCACAGTCATACGTTACAGATGCCGTAAAGGAGATACAGCAGTACCCAACCGTTTCGCTTGGATGGGCTATGTACCTTGGCATGGCTGTGGCACGCCTTTGGGATGACGATTGGGAGATATATTCCAAATTGCCTAACATATATGAGTATCTTCGTGACAAGCGTGGTTTCGACTATCTTGATGAGGTGGTACGTGGTGATGTCCTCGGACTCACGGGCGACGAGTACGACCGTATGGAGAAGGTTGTGCAGGGATGTGCCCAGCAGGTACTCAACAAGATTCGTCACGAACAGATAGAACCACAAAGCCCACTCGCATTCCATGCTTACGTCAAGAGCGTGCGCACCCTATATCTCATTGGTGCAGCCGTAGAACTCAAAGCACTCGGATATAAGTTCGAGAAGGTGGGATAACAAGTGAGAAAAGGCTCTAATCCATAATCTTTTATGGGGACTAAAAAAGGATATATATCTGGCGAGCGTCAGATATATATCCTTTGTCGTTCAGATATATATCCTACGGTCGTCAGATATATATCTTTTTTTGTCAGTATGCACTAAGGCAAATTTAGAACATACAAAAGCAATTATAGTATGCGTTTATCTCAGTTTTTCGAGATAAGTGCTTATGTCGTCCACACCGGATGGGTTGGCTATTACCTTGCCGTCAGGAGAGAGGAGAAGGTAATAAGGAACACCGATAATCTGGTACTTGGACATAAGGTCCTTTATTCCTTGTGGAGTGAGACAGTATTGAGTCCAAGGCATCTGGTCCTTAACCATAGCTGTGTGCCATGCATCAGACTTTTCATCGGATGATACGGAGATTACTTCAAACCATTCACGTGGATAGGTGTTGTAGTATTCCTTTATCTTTGGCGTTCCAGCACGACATATTCCACACCATGAAGCCCAGAAGTCCACAAGGAGGTACTTGCCCTCGTAGTTCTTGACGACATCTGCAAGTTGGCATCTCTCACCTGACGGAGTAACCATGTCAAGGTCAACTATTGGATTGCCATTGGCTGTGAGACGTGCAGCCTCAAGGCGACGGACGAAATCAGCATAGCGTGCCTTGTCGCTTGGACAGTCCGTGATTGTCTTGCCGAGAAGGTCAATCTGCTCTGTCGTTAGATTATACCCGTTGGTAAGTTTCTCACATGCAAGGTTGATTGCAACTGGTGATGTTGGGTGACTTGTGATGAAGTCCCACTCTACCTTTGCAAGAGCCTCCACGTCTGGGTTGTAATCAGCAATGCCTTGCTCCATCCTTGCACGGTTGAGGTCGTTGAAGTCCTTCTGTGCTTGTCCTCCCTCTATGACGCAATCCTTGGTGAGTGGCGCATCCGTGAGAAGTGAATATTTAGGTGCCTTGATTACATACTCGGCTGGTTCGAGCCACATGGTTGTGTATGTCCAATGCACCTGCTTGTAATTGTCCTTCTCAGCTTTGTCGCCAAGCATCTCAAGGTTATTCGTGATAAGAGTAACCTTCTGTGGATGGTCAACATATCCACTGATGAGGAACTCGCCAGCCTTCTTTACTGTTGTTGTGGCAATCTCTGCTTCCTCATATGCATTCTTATCCTTTGGCTCTGATGTAAGAATGGAAATGGTCACACCCTTCTTCAAGCCTGACATTTTTCCACGCACACAGAAGTTGTCCTGCTGGGCGTATGCCTCAACACAACATGCCAAAAGCGAGAATAAAATAACCTTTGAGAATAATCTGTTCATTGAACTATGAGTTTTTGAGTTTTTAAGTTTGTAAGTTCTTAAGTTTTTAAGTTTGTAAGTTTTTAAGTTCTTAAGTTTTTAGGTTCTTGAGTTTTTATGTTAATGCGGTAACCCTCCGCGAGAACTTAAGAACTTACAAACTTAAAAACCTAAAAACTCACAAACTTAACAATCACTTTACGAATACTTTCTTACCGTTTACGATGTTGATACCCTTTACTGGTGCTTCTACCTTCTTTCCGTCGATAGTGTAAACACCAATAAACTGAATCTTCTTTTCTGCATTTACATTAGTGATGGCTGTTGGATCATCAGCAGCATTCATGTAAATCTTCTCTGGAAGTGGGTACTGAACACCTTCTGTGAGTACAAGGTAGCATGAGTTCTCTGCCACTGTACCTGATGTAGCCTTAACAAATGCATTTGTATCAAATACATAATATACAAGGTTGTTATTGTTATCATCCTGCTTTGGAAGTGACTCGATATTTACTGCTCCTGTTGCTGTTCCAACGAGATAAGTGTCAATTGGGTAAAGCTCTTCTTCAGGAGTCTCCTTGAAAAGAACGATAGTCTTTACGCCCTCGCCATAGAGTACAAATCCTGTGTTAGGAACGTAAGTTGGAGCAATACCAAATACCTCATAGTTTGTAGGGAAAGATGGAACTTCACCTGTATATTGTACGAATGTTTCATCATCATTGTAATATCCCCATGCATTCTGTGTCTCATCGAAAGCTATATTTATACCTTCTTCGTTCTCAAACATTAAATACTTATCTTGAATGATGTAAGTTTGAATTCCAGATTCAAAGTCTGCTTCGTACATAGAAGAGAATGGAATGTACTTACCCTCTCCAAAGTCGATGGTAAGAATATTGTCGCCCTTAAAGTAAGCGGTATATACTTCATTGTCGTCACCAGCAACGAATGTGTATGGGTTCTCTGTAATCTTGTTGCCCTTGGAATCCATCCAATAGTCAAACTGGAAGTCATCAGATGAAGGTGTAGCTGTGATTGTGATGTTGTCACCCTTGTCGTTGATAACCTTGTCGATGTTGACACTACCCGCACGCTTCAATGCGTCTGCGACCTTGACATACACCTTTGAGAATACAGCATAATATGTGTTGTCTGGCTCAAATCCATATCCTTCTACGTCAGTTGATTCTGTAACCTGTTCTGTTTTGACAGAAATGCTGCCTTCTGGGCTGTTGCTTGTTACAGCTTCTGTCAATGAAGCAGGAGTAGCCGTTGGGAAAAGACCAATGAACTGATATCCGTCAGCAGGCTTTGCATAATAGTAGATTATGGTAGAAGGATAGCCCAGCTCATACAGCTTTGTCTCACTTATATCAGCATAATTAGCTTCTTCCTCGCTGCTCGCATTTGAAAGGTAGATAAGTCCCTTACCTGTTGTTGCTACCTCGGCTCTATCGTAGAACCAGTAATACTTGCCATCGCCCTCAGCAAAAGCAGAAAGGCATGCTACTGTGGCAAGAAGAAAAGATGTAAAAAGTTTCTTCATAATCGATTTTAATTTTGTGTTACGTTAATAATCTTGTATATCTCTCTTATCAGGAATCCTCCGACAATCAGCATTTGTGATATGCAGAAGATTGTATCAAGCTTGATAATCATAAATAGCAGAAATGCCATTGTCACTATGACTAATGCCCAATGTATGTTCTTGTTGCGGAACCAGAAGAGTACCGAGACAACTGGATTGAACACTACCACGAGCCAGTTCCACTCTGTTCCCGGTGCATTGGATATGAATACAACGGTACAAAGGAATAGTCCGAGGAATGTATGCAATGCCATGACAGGATAATCTATGATGTCTGTCTTGACAAAACATAGGATGAGAAACAGTATGGCAAATACGAGTGGTGAGAAATATGAATCACCCTTTACCTTTACTGTTGGACGACAGATTACGTTTTTGCTTTGAATGAGATTGGCTGCATCAAATACCGTTATCACGTCCTGTGGCATTATTAGTTTAGCATCCCCACTTACTTCGTCGTCAGGAGTACCTCCAAAGATGCTGTGTCCTATAAAGCCATTCCATGAATTGAAGTCAATGTAGCGTAGTACGATTTCGCGCCGTGTATTGCCTTCGATATATTTGTCTATGTATGGAGAGAGGTTAATCTGACGTTCATATGTCGCTCCGAGAACCATGTTGGTTGCTATTGTTGCACATCCTCGCGTGATATAGTCGAGGTCATATGCCAATCCTTTTTCAAATTCCTTGTCAAGCAACATCCATAGTCTCTGTTTCTCTTTGAGACTGAGTTTCAACTCGTATTCAGTTATGCCTCTGCCTTCCTTGCGGTAGTCATCACGGAACATTTTTGTTTCTTCCGGAATGATTCCCTCCCTGACTCTTCTGAATACTCCAGTAACGAAATCATTTCCCCATTCTGGAATCTTTTCCGTGAAGCAGTAGTCGAGACCAGCCGAAGGACACCACATCCTTATTGCCATGTGTCCGAACATGGTGGATGGTGTCTCACCTGGAGTGATGACTACCAATGCAGCATGCACATCTGTGTGAAGGCTGTCATTGGAAGCATCCTCCTTTTCTTGTGCACTCGCTGTGAGTGTAAGGAACAGCAATAATATGTAGAGAATACGAGTCATATACTACACTTTACTTCGAAAGTAGATTATCAATCTGCACCCTTATCTCTGGGTCACTTGGACGAGGTGCCGTACTCTTGAAGAGTTTGCCATTAGAGTCGAAGAGCATGAAGCGTGGAATACTGTTGATGCCATAACCGCTAATGCCTGGACTGTTAGAAAGATCTGGTACGATGTACTGTTCCCACTTAGGATTGTCCTCATTAACCTTCTTGACCCATGCCTTCTTGTCTGTGTCGATGGAGATAGAGACTACACGTATGTTCTTTCCTTCGTAATCCTCGGCAAGCTTGGCAAGGAAAGGAATCTCTCTCTTGCAAGGACCACACCATGTAGCCCAGAAGTCTATGTATGTCACTTTGCCATTGCCAAGAAGACTTGTGAATTGAAGTTCCTTGCCATCCACATCAGCAATGGTGAATTCAATGGCATCCTGTCCCTGTGCCTTGGCTGCTATATTCTTGAGGCTCTCCTTCACGAACTCAGTATATGTGGTGTCTGTTGAAACCTTCAAATACTGCTCGTAGAGGTCCTTGTATTCCTCGCTTGACGTGTCCAGTCCCCAGTTGGCAAGGAACATGAGGTTCAAGATGTATATGTTGGCAACCTTGTTGCGTACATCCTGATTCTGTGTGTATTCTGCAAGATATTTCACCTTTGCTCCATCTGCCTGCATAGGAGTGTAGAGTGATGGATGAGCGGCATAGTACCATTCAAGGTAGTTGTATATCTTCGCAGCCTGAAGGGTGTCGTTCTTGTCAATATCACCAATGTATGACATATAGTCACTCTCGTTTACCATTGTCTTTCCCATTTTCTCACGACTGATACCATAGCCGACAAGTGCACTCTCACGTTGATCGTTTATGGCTGCCTGAGCCTGAGTTGCAAACTCCTTGTCTGATATTGTCTTGATGACTGCCTCCATCTTTCCAAGTTCTGCATTGACATATGTCTTTGCATCGGTAAATGTGGCAAACTTGACTGCCATTGAGTCAGGCACAAGATTGTATGAGTTAGAGATTGTGTTATAGTACATATTGGCGTATGTAGATTTCTCTGGCTCATCACCTGTATATGTAACCTTGAAAGGATTGAGCTTAATGTCTGCATTCAATGTCTTGTTTGGTTGTAGAAGAACACAGAAAGCAGCTGTTGGCTCAGGCTTATTGCCTGACTTGACGAAGACGAGAGCCTCGCTCATCTCATTCACATCGTATGACAATGTGAATCGTCCTTTTTTATCCACCTTTATCGTGTCATATCCATTCTGACATTTCTCATGTCCCTCAATGTACACGAGAAGGGTATCAGTTGTCTGATACTTGGCAATCTTGCCGTTTACTGTTGATGTCTGAGCCATTGTTGGTAGTGATAGCGCCAACATACCCATTGAAAGAAATGAAAGTGCTTTGTTCATTATGTTGTAAGTTTTTGCCCCCTCCCGACCTCCCACGAGGGGAGGAGGATAAAGATACTCTGTTGGTGAGTTTTTAAGTTCTTAAGTTTGTAAGTTTTTTAGTTATCGCAAGTGGATTCAGAATTTTGCATTTTGCATTCTGCATTTTTAATTTTCCCCGTGTTTCCTTACCATTCTGACACTAAGGAAACAAGCTTCTGGTTCCATGCTGTTGCGAGTCATCTCATCGTGAGAGTAGAATATCTTGCGATAGAAATAGTATTCGCCAGTCTTGCTCTTGTCCTTGCTTGATGTCCAGAAGAAAGCCCATGCTCCGAGGAAACGGTCATTGTGTGTAGATGAACTTACGTTCTTGTTCCTGTAACCAGCATAGAGGAGGTTGAAGTCTGACAACTGATAAGCATGTGTTGCTTCAAGCATAGTCCACTCCTCATCGGTAGGAACACGCCATCCTTCAGGAACGGCTTTTTGTGCACCACTATATGTATAGTGATATCCTATCTGACTGAGCAGGTTATAGTCATACTTATCTGTTTCTGCAAGTTCGCTTGGCTTGTACATGATACATAGATCCTCGTTGCCGAGGTCGTATGCAAGGTTCTCTACCGACCAGTCAAGTCCCCCGTATGTCACATAATGGTATGTCTTATTGTCACGTGCATCCACAAACGTGCCTGTTGCTTCTGGCTGTTGTGGGGCTATGTCGTCATCCTTGGAACAACCTGTGAACAATGCGGCTGTAAGTGTTATGATGAAGTATATCTTTCTCATTCCTTATATCCTAATGAAGTTAATATATTGTATGCAATCTCATACTTCTTGATGACAAGTGGATAGTCTGCATATTTAGCCATTACGGTTTCTCTTGTGTTAGCAGCAATCATTCGTGCATAAGCCTGAATGTCCAAGTCCTGTGAAGGGTAGAGACCATTGGCTTCCGATTTGAAATCGTCCTGTCCTCTACAGATGAAACCTGCCTTTGCGAGCATATCCGTATTCTCTGCATTGGTCTCTGGTGCTGTGAAAGTACCGCCATAGTATGCGCTACTTACGTTTGTGAACTCCTTGAATGATGCAGTATTGTCAGAAGCAAGTTTACCGATGATGGCATTCATTATCTGACGAGTATATTGTACCTTCTGTGACTCTGATAGTTTGGGAAGAACACTCGTTGCAACGGCTATTGTCCTCTGTCCTGCCACGGCATAAGGAGAGCTTATGCTTCCTATGTAATCCCTTGTTATCTTGTCAGCAAGGAACCAAGAGAAAGGTCTCAACTTGCCTGTAAGGTGAGGAAGAATGTAACTTTCCAGATACTCTATTGCCTGTTGCTTCCTCTCAATGGTTGGAATGAGGGTGTATGAGTACTTGTTGTTTGATGTGTGCGATGCTCCTATCTCGTATGTGATGTCAATAAGCTCAGTAAAATATTGCATATTGCCATTCACATCGCGTCCTAATGCTATATGCTGGAGTGTGTCGTTGAACAGTAGATATGAACCATGTTCAGTATTGAACGAGCGTCTCATTTCTGCTTCCTCCGAATGGTCATCGGCAGCAGGAACAAAAGGCGTGGTCACGTCCTTGTAATCTGCGTCAAGCGCCTTCTCTGAACACGATTGAAGTCCTAAGACAACTGTTAATAT